>JANYGR010000048.1 GCA_025359355.1 Bacteroidota bacterium
CCATTCTTTCCAGTCCATTTCCTCACCATTCAGAATTCCCAAATAACTTTGGTAACGTTCACGGGAAATGGTTCCATCTTCTACCGCCTTTAATACCGCACAGTGTGGCTCATTTACGTGCAAGCAATTATTAAATTTGCAATTTGCACTTGCTTGATGTATTTCTAAAAAATATTGTCCAACTTCTTCTTTTTTCATTTCCACTAACCCTAATTCTTTAATGCCTGGAGAGTCAATGATATCGCCACCAAAAGACAAGGGAAATAATTGGGCAAAGGTTGTCGTATGCATCCCTTTTAAATGTGCCGAAGAAATATCGCCAATTTTTAAATCTAATCGGGGTTCAATGGCATTTACTAATGTCGACTTCCCTACTCCACTATGCCCAGATAATAAGGTGATCTTATCTTTCAATAGTGTTTTCAAAAACTCAATATCTTGTTTATCAAAGGAACTCACCGAATAACATTCATAACCAATATTGGTATATAAATTCATCATCTCTTGCTGCAATTCAAGCATTTCTTCATCCAACACATCTTTTTTATTAAAGATAATTTTTGCTGGAATTCCATACGCTTCGGCTGTTACTAAAAAACGGTCGATAAATCCTAAAGACGTTCGAGGCGCCACAATAGTAGCCACCAAAATAGCTTGATCCAAATTACTAGCAATGATATGGGCTTGTTTGGATAAATTGATGGATTTACGGATAATGTAGTTTTTACGAGGATGGATATTTGTAATTTGATTATTACCATCTATGTTTCGTTCAATATCCACTGTATCGCCCACGGCAACAGGGTTTGTTGTTTTACGGTCGTCAAGCCGAATCTTTCCTTTTAAACGGCATTCGATTACTTCTGCGTTTTCGATTCGCACAGCATACCAACTTCCAGTAGATTTTACAACTAAACCTGTCATGGTGCTAAGGTATATAAATAAATTCTGTATTTTTGAAATGCAAATAAATTTTATGTCAATAGAAGTAAAAAATATTACCAAGTTATATGGCCAACAAAAAGCCTTAAATAATGTTTCGTTTAATGTAGGAAGTAACGAAATTGTTGGATTTTTAGGGCCCAATGGTGCTGGAAAAAGTACCATGATGAAAATTATTACCTGCTACATTCCTCCATCTGAAGGAACAGTGAGCGTTTGCGGATTCGACACCAACGAACAAAGCATCGACGTTAGAAAACAAATTGGTTATTTGCCCGAGCATAATCCTTTGTATTTGGATATGTACGTGAAAGAATTTTTAGAATTTACAGGTAACTTGTATAAGATAAAAAACACTACTGCTCGTGTTAAAGAAATGATTGATATGACGGGCTTACAGGTAGAACAAAATAAAAAAATTGGAGCTCTATCAAAAGGATATCGTCAGCGTGTAGGTTTAGCGCAAGCGATGATACACGATCCTAAAGTCTTAATTATGGATGAGCCAACAACAGGTTTAGATCCAAATCAGTTAGAAGATATTCGTGCCTTAATTATTAAATTAGGAAAAGAAAAAACCGTGATGCTAAGTACGCACATTATGCAAGAAGTAGAAGCGATGTGCGATCGCGTTATCATTATTAATAAAGGTGAAATTGTAGCGAACGATCAAACACAAACCTTACAACAACATACTACCAAACAATTAATTACGGTTGAGTTTGATAAAGAGATTTCTTTACAAGCTATTAAATCTATTACTGGTGTAGAAGATGCTGTATTAGTAGATAAAACGTGGAAGATTGTTGCATCAATTGATAGCGACGTTCGTAAAGAATTATTTAATTACGCTGTAAAAAATAACATTGGTGTATTAACCTTAAATAAAGAAGAACAAAAATTAGAAGATGTGTTTAAGGCATTAACTAAGAAATAAATCTAACCAACTACTTCTACTTCTGCTAAAGGACTAAATAGATAAATAGAATTTGTGCTAATTTCCTTGCATCTAAAGCGTTTACGAAGCTTTTCGCCTTTTTCAAAAATACGATCACCATTAAAAATAAAATGCGTGCGATAAGGTAAATGCTCTAATAAAACAAGATGAGCATTGGACGTATCGGTATCGTATAACTTTAAGGTACGCATTAAGGTTACATCACTACAACTTGCGGCTGCTGGATTTAACAGGTATTTACGCAAAGCATATATTATATCTAAAGGCAAATGATCGGTGCTTAAAAAAGGCGTCATCAATTCTCTAAACGATTGTTTCCATTCTTCGCCATGCGGATTGACTCTGTTTTTATGCGTATTATATGTTTTTAAATGTGCGATTTCATGCACCAACGTTACAAAAAACGAATACTGATTTAAATTATGGTTAACTGTAATCACGTGATTTAGTCCATCTCGTGGCGAAGTATAATCTCCTAATTTAGTAGATCGTTCTTTGGTAATTTTTAATTTAAAATCAAATTCGATAATCCAAACAGCAATAGTAGGGATAGCATATTCAGGAATATATTTTTTCAATATATCCGAATTACGCTGTATTTGTTGCTCTCTCAGATGCATGCTTTATTTTTTCTCTTTAATCTCTTCTGTCCCTTCAATCCCTTTTGTCCCTTCAGTCTCTTCTAAGGTTTGTATTTCGATTTCGCTAAAATTTTCTGCGGATCTTTTTCATTCATTAATTCTTCCAACGTTACTTTGTCGTTATGCTCCATATAAGATTTTACAATCTGCCAACCCAACCACATAATAATGCGTGGCGGACACTCTTTACTGATAGAGCCTGTAAAAGGGCCGTCATTAGTATATTCCGTCACTAACTTGATATCATTTTCATATAATTTATTATCCTTAGCAAAAAATCCCCATAGGTTTTTTTCAAAGGATTTGCAATACTTCATTTGAGCTGCTGTATACCCTATTTTCAATGAATCGTTCACTTTAGGGATTAAAGCATCGGTTACATAAAATATTTTTCCGTAAAAAATTAAATGGTTTAATAAATTATTAGTTGGTTCAGCATTATCAAATTCCGTAATAACCCAACCTCTCACCGCATCCGAAACAATATGTTCCTTATTCATCGTATGCGTTTTAAATTTCGGAAATTGTAACATGCTATAAAAAGCATTGTTATTTCCCAAATACATATCAAGCCCTATGCCTAGCGTAGAATCGGCGTATACCACATTATAATTAAAACCACTCATAAAGGTTACAAATTGCTTGGGCGTTTTACGTTTAGGAAAAAACACTTTAAAACGTTTAACCGCTTCCGTCATTTCATCTCCTATTAATTCGACATCATTATCAGAGTACATTTTTTTAATATCTGAATAAGCAGCGTTCATTTCCTTATCAGTAATAAATCGCAAAATACTTTGTGAATATAAGGAATCATTTATACCTCCATTATTGACAATAGACGTAATGTAACGCGTATAAAAAGTAGTATATGTTTTTTGAAACTCACTGGTTTTCAACTTCACATTTTCTGGTGTTAACGAAAAAATATCTTTGTCTAAGCGCTTAAATACAACAGGCTCCATTGATATACTACTTGTATCAATATCTGTTTGATTATGTTTGCAACCTGTTAAAAAATGAACTGTTAAAATTACAACGCTTAATTTTAAAATAGACTTCATATTGATTTTTTATAGTATTTTTACATTGTTAAATTATAAAAAAAACAAATAAATGAAAAAGATTTTAGTTTTAGTTTCAAGTACTATATTGTTAGTTAATGCATTGGTTGCACAAGATGCCGCTGATAAAAACGTGAGGTTCGGATTAAGAGTATCTCCCACTCCCACCTGGTTAAGAAGCAACGATTTAAAAAACATAGATAATGGTGGAGCAAAATTTGGTTTTGGTTTTGGTTTACAATTAGAATTTAGAATAAACTCTACAGCGTCCTTTGTAACAGGCATTGGTGGAGACTTTTTAGGTGGTACTCAAAATTACAAAACAGGACAAGGATATGCTTTAAATAAAGATAATAGTTCATATGTTGATTCTAAAAGCTTAAATTTTAATAAAGATGCTCAAGCCATAAGTAGTTCAACAGATAAAGACTATAATTATTATGAACTTAAAAGTAGAAGCGTAAAAGCAACTTATATTACCATTCCTCTTTTATTAAAATTAATGACCAAAGATATTTCCGGGTTTAAATACTTTGGTCTATTTGGGGGTAATATAGCTGTTCAAACTAAATACAGAGCCGCTGATAATGTCTCTATATTGACATATAATGACGGTCCTAAAGTTTACGAATCAACTAGTACTACAGTTACTATTTCAGATATGCGTCCTTCTGGAGATATCATTCCAGTAAACGTAGCATTAAATGTTGGTTTAGGTCTTGAATATAATATATCAGGTAGTACTTCTTTATTTGTTAGTATAAATTATATTAGAGGTTTTATTAACCAATATACGCCTAAATCTAGCTCAATGATTAACGATATTAAAACAAAAATAAATAATAATGGAGCTACAGGTGCTCTTGTTCCTTCTACACAAAGTGCATATAGTGATGGTGTTCAAATTAACGTTGGTGTTTTATTTTAGTGATTACAGTTCTTAAACTAAAAATCCCATTTACTAGTAAGTAAATGGGATTTTTTTATTGAGCGATACTTTGAATTCTTAACTTAGTACTTCCCAAGTATGATCGCTTAAAAGCCTAACGCTGGCTATAAAACGTAGAGATTCTTTTTTTGATCTGCCCCACTCGTCTGGTCCAATCAGCATTAATTTATATATTTCCTCCTGCTCATATAAATGATATATATTTCCAACAAAAGGCTCAAACGACATCGTTGCAGTATATATTTTTTCACTAATATCTACACGTTTTTTAATTTCAATAGCTTGCAGAGCTAATAATTCCACTTGCTTTTGTATTTGAGCTAATTGCTTTGCTGTTTGCTCTTGCATCGCTGATAACGCACGAGACTTAAGCTTTCCAACATCTTCCGGATTAACAGAAATACTCCCTACGTTATGCGCATACGGCAATAAGCCAGGATTTTCAGCTACTTTATCTTTATCAATAGGGTTTACAAACATTAGTAGTTGGTTTTTAAATCAAGATATTTCAAAAATTCATTTCTTACCTGTTCATTATTAAATTTTCCTCCATAATACGAACTCACCGTAGCCGAACTATTATCTTTAATACCACGTGATGACACGCATAAGTGTTTGGCATCAATTAATACCGCTACATCCTCGGTTTCTAAAGCCTCTTGCATTTCTTTAGCAATTTGAATAGTTAAACGCTCTTGCACCTGTGGTCGCTTGGCGTAATAATTAACAATGCGATTAAGTTTAGATAAACCAATCACTTTTCCTGAAGATATATAAGCTAAATGTGCTTTTCCAAAAATAGGCACAAAATGATGCTCGCAATTACTATAAAACGTTATATCTTTTTCAACCAACATTTGATTATACTGGTATTTATTTTCAAACAAGGCTATTTTAGGCTTATTAGCTGGATTTAACCCACTAAAAATTTCTTGCACATACATTTTCGCCACTCTATTTGGCGTGCCTTTTAAACTATCATCACGTAAGTCTAAACCCATCGTTTCCATAATTTCTTTGAAATGAAATTCGATTTTACGAATTTTTTCTTCGTCACTCATATCAAAAGCATGAGGCAACATCGGTGTTTCAATGCCAGTGCTGATATGTTCATCGCCAATTTCCTCAGTTGTTAATTCGCTTAACGAAATGCGATTCCCATCTAATAAGGTATTTATTTCTATTAAATTATTTTTCATAGGATATCTAGTTGTTTTATATTAAACAATAACGAATCTATTTTGTTTAACATATAAATACAATTATTAAACAAAAAAAAACATGCTACATTCTATACAAACCAGTCAACTTATAAAAAGCGACCTAAATACTGTTTGGGAATTTATGAGTTCACCCAAGAACCTTGCTACCATAACCCCTGACTACATGGGTTTTCAGATACTAAATGATTTGCACGGAGACACCATGTATTCCGGACAAATTATTGAGTACAACGTCAGTCCTATTTTAGGAGTAAAACTTCACTGGGTAACAGAAATAACCCACGTAAAAGACAAAGCTTATTTTGTAGATGAACAACGCTTTGGTCCATATTCGTTTTGGCATCACAAACATTTTTTAAAAGAAACAAGTCAAGGAGTCGAAATGAATGATTTAGTGCATTATAAATTACCCTTTGGCGCTTTAGGAAAATTAGCGAATGCAATGTTTGTAAAAAAACAATTGAAAGACGTATTCGATTACCGTTATAAAAAAGTAAATGAATTATTTAATCAATAATATAATTTGATGATGACTGAAGAGCCTAATAATTACTGCCATTACAGCGATTTACCTTCACCTATGGCTTATATAGAAATGGAAGATGAAATTCCCAAAAAAGAATCATCAACCATTGATATAGATCGCATTATTGAAATGGCTTGGGAAGATAGAACAACTTTTGATGCCATTAAAATTCAATTCGGGTTGAGCGAAAATGAGGTGAAAGCAGTCATGAAAAAGCATTTAAAATTTAAAAGCTATAAACTATGGAGAGAACGAGCTAGCACTTGTAAAACTAAACATGCTAAAACAAGAAACCCTTCCATAAACCGCTTCAAATGCTCACTTCAGCGTACCATCACGTTTAATAAAATATCTAAAAGAAAAACAACATGAGTAAAACATACCTATTCGCAGGAGCTTCCAGCGCTATGGCAGAAAAAACTGCTGCCATCTTACAAAATGAAGGTCACAAAGTGATTGGAATTTCCACTAAAGAAAAAGCATTTCCATACGATGAGTTTTATCAATTAGATAATTATAATAGCTCTCTATTTCCCACTATTAATAAGGCTATTGATGGGCTAGTGTATTTTCCTGGTACAATTAATTTAAAACCCTTTAACCGTCTTACTGCCAAAGATTTTATCATTGATTATGAAATTAATACCTTAGGGGCTGCACTATGCGTTCAAAGTTATTTTAATCAACTCAAACAAAGCCCTGGTAGTTCTATTGTTTTAATAAGTTCGGTTGCTGTGCAAAGTGGCATGCCATTTCATACGTCAATATCAATGGCTAAAGGCGCATTAGAAGGATTAACTAAATCCTTAGCTGCTGAATTAGCTCCTAATATGCGTGTTAATGCCATTGCCCCATCCCTAACTCATACGCCTTTGGCAGACCGATTTATAAATACACCCGAAAAAATGGAAGCTTCACAAAAACGAAACCCTCTTAAAAAAGTTGGTACTCCTGAAGAATTAGCCGAAGCTATCGTCTTTTTATTATCCGAAAAATCATCATGGATTACAGGGCAAATACTGGCCGTTGATGGTGGAATGGGAACTTTAAAACTAAACTAACATGAATAAGGAATTTCATTTAACTGACATATTAGCTTTTGAACAACGTTTCAGAGCTACATTTATAAATTCGTTAGGAGGCTTTAAAAGCCTAGCATTAATAGGTACTAGAAGTCGTGAAGGAAATACAAACCTCGCAATTTTTAATTCATTATTTCACATTGGTGCTAATCCACCTTTGTTTGGATTCATTGTACGTCCTGATTCTGTTGATAGACATACCCTAAATAATATCTTAGAAACAGGTGAGTTCACAGTTAACCATGTACGTGAAGTATTTTATGAAAAAGCACATCAAACTTCTGCTCGTTATCCATCTGATATCAGTGAGTTTGCAACAACACAATTAACTGAAGAGTATAAAGCCGGATACTACGCTCCTTTTGTAAAAGAAAGTCATATTCAAATCGGCGCTCATTTTACTCAAAAAATAGATATTCAAGAAAATGGGACGATTATGATTATTGCAAAAATAAAATCGGTATCAATACCCGAAGATTGCATACAAACGGACGGTTTTGTGGATTTAGAAAAAGCAGGTACCATTACCGTTTCGGGCATAGACAGTTACCATCGCACAGAAAAAATAGCAAGATTAGCGTACGCTAAACCATTTATAAAAACATCGGAATTGAACTCATTGTGAGTAAAACAGCTATTAATATTGTTTGGTTTAAACGTGATTTAAGATTTACAGATCACGAACCTTTATTTGCTGCTCAACAACAAAATCTTCCTATACTATTTGTGTATTTTTTCGAACCATCCGTAATGTCTTATCACGACAGCGATATAAGACATTGGCGTTTTATATATGAATCGCTTCAAGAAATGAACGAGAAATTAAAAATATTAAATGCACAGATTTATCTATTTCATAACGAAGTAGAATCGGTATTTAACGAACTCGTAAAACACTACGATATTAAAACAGTTTTTTCGCATCAAGAAATAGGCAATAAACTTACGTATGACCGAGATATTTCCATGCAACTTTTTTTAAAATCGCACGGCATTACTTGGAACGAAACTCAATTGCATGGTGTGATTAGAAAATTAAAAAGGCGAACCAATTGGGAAAAACGTTGGCAAGAAAAAATGACAGAGCCTCCAAAATTGATAAATGAAACAAATTGGAATATTATTACATTAAATAACACTTTATATGATACACTTCGAGGAAAAGAGTTATCAATAGACATCATAACACGAAATAAAAACTTCCAACAAGGCGGCGAATATTGGGCTTGGCGGTATATGGATAGTTTTATGAAAGAACGAGTTGAAAATTATAGTAAGCATATTAGCAAACCTTTGTTAAGCCGCAAAGGGTGTAGCAGATTATCGCCTTACCTTACTTATGGAAATATTAGTATGCGGATGGTTTATCAATATACAAAACAACACTACCAAGCATCTCATAATAAACGAGCAATAACAAATTTTGTATCGCGCTTGCATTGGCACTGTCATTTTATGCAAAAGTTTGAAGATGAATGCAGATATGAATTTGAGAATATTAATACAGCTTATAATGCCCTAATAAAACCTAAAAATGAGATTTATATTACTGCATGGCAAAAAGGTCAAACTGGTGTGCCGCTTGTGGATGCCTGCATGCGTTGCCTTGTAGCCACAGGCTATATTAATTTTAGAATGCGTGCCATGATTGTTTCTTTTTTTGTATTTAATTTATGGCAAGATTGGAGAGAGCTTCATTTTTTGGCTCGTCAGTTTTTGGATTATGAACCAGGCATACACTATCCTCAACTACAAATGCAATCAGGAACCACTGGCATTAATACAATTAGAATTTATAACCCAATTAAAAATTCGGAAGAGCATGACTCTGAAGGACTTTTTATAAAATTATGGATTCCTGAATTAAAAGACGTTCCTACAGAATTCATACATGAACCGTGGAAATTATCGTCTATTGAACAAAGTTTATATAATTGTCAAATAGGATTAGATTACCCCGAACCTATTGTTAATATTGACGAAACAAGAAAGTATGCCAGTGACATTGTTTGGAATTTTAGAAAACAAGATGATGTAAAAATAGAAGGTAAACGAATTTTAGCAAAGCATGTCAACAATCCAAACTCACATTTAACGAAGAAAAAGAAAACAGATTAATACATAAACTTATGAAAACTTTTTTAACAGCAAAATGGCAAAACCTAATTATGGCTAATTACGAAATAGACCCTTCGTATTTAATGCCATATTTACCAAAAGGAGTTGAGTTAGACTATTATCAAGGGAAAACATACGTAAGTTTAGTCGGTTTTTTATTTAAAGACACGTCTATATTTAAAATACCCATACCTTTTTTGGGAACATTTGAAGAAGTTAATTTACGTTTTTACGTCATAAGAAAAGTTGGGAATGAAATAAGACGAGGTGTTGTTTTTATTAATGAAACCGTGCCAAACAAAACAGTTGCTTGGGTTGCCAACAAATTATATAAAGAACATTATACGTCTATACCAACCAAACATTCTTGGAAAATAAATAATCACCATAAAGAAATTGTATACCAATGGAAGGTTAAAAATAATTGGAATAGCTTAAGTGTAAATGCATCCGTAGCTGAAGAAAAAATGCAAACAGGTACCATAGAAAAATTTATTTTCGAGCATTACTTTGGTTATACAAAAGTTAATAAAAACGAAAGTATAGAATATAAGATAAACCACCCAAGTTGGAAAATAAATGCAATTACCGAATACAATATCAACTGTAATTTTAATACTTTTTATGGCAACGATTTTGAAATACTAAACTCTACAAAACCGCATAGCGTGATGCTTGCCGAAGGTTCTGATATTAGCGTAGGTTTGAAGCGAACGAGATTTTAATTAATAAAAAAATATCTACATGAAAGGCGTCAAAAAACAAAACCTACCATCAAAAATATGTGTCACTTGCAATAAGCCATTTGCTTGGCGAAAGAAGTGGGATAAGAATTGGAACGATGTAAAGTATTGCAGTGATAGATGCAGAAAAATCAAATAAATATGGCAATTACAAAAAATAAAAAACTACGACTTATCTTAGGAGATCAACTCAACATAAATCATACGTGGTTTAAAACGGTTGATGAGCAAGTGACTTACGTTCTGATGGAAATACAAACTGAAACGGATTATGCCATTCATCATATACAAAAAGTGCTGGGTATTTTTGCATCTATGCAGGAATTTGCAAAAACATTACAACAACAAAAGCACAACGTAATTTATATTAAACTAAATGATAAGCATAACTTGCAAAGTTTTGATAAAAACTGCGCTGTATTGATTTCAAAAAATAATTACACTCATTTTGAATATCAATTACCCGATGAATACAGAGTTGACAAGCATTTAAAACAATATACTAAATCTCTTAAAATTTCAGTAAATGCAGTTGATACCGAACATTTTTATAGCACTCGCAATGAATTAGGGAATTTATTTGAAGGTAAAAAAACATACCTAATGGAAACCTTTTATCGCTATATGCGAAAAAAGCACAACGTACTAATCATTGATGGTGATAAGCCCTTGCATGGTAAATGGAATTTTGATGAAGACAACCGACAAAAATTACCCAAAGAACATAAACCAACTGCCCCCTATTTATTTACTAATAATGTTACTGAAATCGAAACAGAGCTGAAGAAAGTAATTATAAAAACTATTGGAACTGTTGATTCTAAAAAATTTTTATGGCCAATAAATAGAGAGCAATCAATACAATTACTTGATTTTTTTGTAGAAAATTGCTTACCATTGTTTGGCACTTTTCAAGATGCGATGGCACCAAACGAATGGTCATTGTATCACTCACGACTTTCTTTTTCGATGAATATAAAATTACTATCGCCACAGGAGGTTGTAAACAGAGCAATTGCGGAGTATACTAAAAGACCAAACGAAATTGAATACAACCAATTAGAAGGCTTTGTTAGACAAATAATTGGTTGGCGAGAATACATGCGTGGTATTTATTGGCATAAGATGCCCGAATATGCCACACTTAATTATTTTGACCATACAGCAAAACTACCGCAATGGTTTTGGACAGGTAAAACAAAAATGAACTGTTTAAAAAATGCTATTACTCAATCATTACAATTTGCCTATGCACATCATATTCAGCGCCTAATGATAACAGGTAACTTTGCCTTATTAGCTGGTGTAAATCCTGATGAAGTAGATAACTGGTATTTAGGTATTTACATTGATGCCTTTGAATGGGTTGAAATTACTAATACTAGGGGCATGAGTCAGTTTGCAGATGGCGGCATTGTAGGCTCAAAACCCTACGTGAGTTCTGCAACGTATATCAATAAAATGAGCTCGTATTGTACAGGATGCTATTACAATAAAGCAAAAAAAACAGGTGATAAAGCCTGCCCATTTAATAGTTTATACTGGAATTTTTATGACAAACACGAATCTAAATTATCAAAAAATCCAAGAATTGGAATGATGTATAATGTATGGCGAAAAATGGCACCTAATGCTAAAGCAGAATTATTAGAACAAGCGGATTACTATTTAAAACACATAAATGAACTTTAAATTTTAAAAAAATGAAAACTTCCATCGTTTGGTTTAAAACTGATTTACGCCTTCACGATAACGAAACCTTAGTGCAAGCCATTAAACAAAGCGATGAAATTATACCTGTATATTGTTTTGACGAAGCTCATTTCAAAGTAACAGAATTTGGATTTAATAAAACGGGAAATTTCAGAACTCAATTTTTATTAGAAGCTTTAGTTGATTTGGATAAAAGCTTATGTGATCTTGGGTCAGGTTTAATGATTGTGCGAGGAAAACCAGAATATGAGTTATTTAAACTTGTACAAAAATTCAAGGTTCAAAAAGTATTTAGCAAAAAAGAAGTTGCCTTTGAAGAGAAGCAAACTCAAATGCGGGTAGAAAAAGAGCTATGGAAATTACATTGTCCTCTCGAAACATTCAGTACAAGTACGTTGTACCATGCACAGGATTTACCTTTTGCGTTGAAAGATATACCTGATGTATTCACCAACTTTAGAAAACGAATTGAAAAAGAATCTACTATTAGAGAAGTCTTTTTAATGCCTAGGACTATCAATTCTCCAGTTATTGATGAGTTACATTTACCCAGAATGAACCAATTAGGTTTAGAAGCCATTATC
>JANYGR010000077.1 GCA_025359355.1 Bacteroidota bacterium
ATATTGATATATCTAAATACGTTGAAGCGCATATTACAGAAAAGTCAACAAAAGAAACAACATCAACAACTCTAAAATGGGTGCATATTGCAATAGCAAATGCAAAACGAAATTTTTTAGGAATATATCATAAAATTAAATGCAAGTATTTGCAGAATTATTTAAATGAATTTGTGTATAAATTAAATCGCAGATACTTTAAAGATGCGATGTTTGATAGATTAACAATCGCTTCAGTTTTTAATTATGGGTAAGATTGCGGACAATCAATAAAACTTTTATTATTTCTTCAAATCCTTTTGCTTTAATCATTAATCTTGGTAATGGATTTAAATCGGGTGGAAGTTTATTTATATCGCCATTTGTTATGTTAACTATAAAAGGAATATTATCCAGCTCTGGCTTTGTAAAAGTTTTAACATAAACAGTATCTTTTGTAGAATCATCAATTGCAATATAGTCTACTCGGATACAAGTATTTTGCTGATTTGGCAAAGCATTTTTTAATAGGCCTTCTCTTAGAATACAACTCTTTCTACAAAGTAACAAAAAACCATGTGTTTTTGTTGTGTCCAAAGTGTAAAATGTACTATAAATTCGTACTGATCTACCTGAAACATTTTGTAATTCAAAAGCGTAATCTTGTCCAACTATATTAGTCAAAGTAATTATTAATAATATAATTGTTAGTTTTATTTTTGTCATCATACACTTGCACCTAACTATCTTATATCCGCCATTTTATGGCAAGTATTTAGTTTATTTTGCAATATACCTGCTACTTTTGGCGCATATTTGTTTTAACATATTTACATTTCTTGTTCATGTTTTCAAATACACCTCTCTGTTTTTAACAGATTCTCGATATCAATCACTATCAAATATACTTTTTTATCACAACCAATTAAAGAGACTTTTTTAGCTTTCCTCCATTTCATAAATTAAATGGGGGATGAAAATTAATTATCTAAATACACCCTTCCTTGTCGCCACATATCAACCGCCTGGTACCAAGGCATTTTAAAAGATTCGTTGCGTTCCAATATATAATCATTATCCGTAAATGGATTAATCACTTTTATAAACTGAAAAAACACAGCATTCGGATTTCCGGATTCGCCGTAAGTCCATACCTCTCCATTTTTGCGTTTACTTACTTTATTGGGCGCACCAAATACAATGTAAATCATTCCTCTATCAGTTTTCCAACCTTCTTGGTAACTCGTAAAGAGTTTATTAGCTTCTTGCACGCGTCCGTAATATTTTTTGATAAGCTCTTTTGCTCTTTCGCTACTACCGCCTATATCCAACCAAAATTTATCAATGGCTACTTTTTTATCAGACGCATTAATACATATATCAAATTCTTTTTTAGCCATAATATAACGCGTAGCTAAAATCATTTGTTCCGCATTTTTTATTTTAGGATATGTTGGTTCATACACAAAAAAGGTAACACCTTCTTTGGTTTCGTCATTTGTTTTTAAATGATAAAAGCCATTAGAGGGCATCGTCAGTTCTATTTTTTCATCCCTCACATATACACTAAATGTGCTGTCTGGTCGGTAACTAAAGCGAGGCATAGGCTCCGAACTAAAAGGCGGAATCGCTAATCGGAACGTAGATTTAAAATAATCAACCGTAAATAATTTTTCTTGATGCCGTTCGGATGATAAATACACGAGCTCTTGTGGCTTATAGTAAGCACCAAAATAAACGGTATTAGATGAACTTGTGGCTAAAAAATTCTGACGTGTTTCTTTACTTGTTTTATCTGCATACAAAGAGCTAGTGTATTTTGTTTTTTTGTTGGCATCAAATACATTTACTGTAACATGGTAATTAAACCCACTTTTTAATCTAAAAAACAAGGAGCCTTTCAATTGTTTGTATTCAACGGTTGTTTGCCTATCTCTGATGATAACAGAGGACGTATCTTTAATCAATGACAAATTATCTTCTTGGCTAATTTGTAAAAACAACCTCACATCGCTGTAAAAGGAACTACTCGTATCTGTTTTTTTATAAACGATGGTTTCGTTGGAGATATCATAAAACAATTGGCTAATGGAGTCGTTGATATGATAAACTACATACTTGGCATTTAATTCATTGTTATCTTTTTTGTAAAGTCTGTCGCTACTCGTTTGATTTACTTTTTGATTGGTACAAGCCGCAATCATAAAAACCACGAGTATTACATACAAGTAAAAGCGTCCATAACTATTCATAATGGTTGAAATTACAGAAAAGATGTTAGAGAAGAAAAAATTAATTTAGAAGGATATAATTTTTAAACCTTATTTCAAATCGAAAGGCTTACGCTCGTATTGACAACATGATTCTAATTTGCCATAAGCATAATCATCGCCATAATACATATCATCATCATAACCTGCTTTAGCGATCAGTTGCTCAACCTCATCAAGGCTAACAAGGGTTGTATCAAATGAAACGGTCATTAATTTAGACTCTACATTCCAATCTTTTTCGCTTACGCCTTTTATGGCAACAGCTGTTTCGATCGTTTTTTTACATTTTTCACAATTTCCCCAAACTTTAAACGTCGCTGTTTTTACAGACGTACTTTGGGTACAAGAGAATAATCCTAAAATAAAAGTGATAATTATTAAATATGAATATTTCATTAGCAAACTGTAGTTTAAATTAAAGACTTGCAAATGTATAATTTAATTTCAAAAAATAATCAATATACTTCGGTAAAGCATATTTTATGTTTTTTTGTGCCTTTATATTATCATGAAAAACAATAATGCTTCCATTTTGAGTATACCTAATGCTGTTTTTGAGGCATTTTTCGGGGCTAGTAAATGCATCATAGTCGTAACTTAATACATCCCAAAAAACCATTTTATATTCTTTAACTAATGCATTATACTGCTTTCTACTAATACGTCCATAAGGAGCCCGAAATAAATTGGTTTGTGTTAATACCTGACATTTAGCAACATTTGTTAAATAATCCTGTTTGTTAGTTTGCCACCCCTTTAAGTGATTGTACGTATGATTTCCCACTTGATGACCTTCTTGTAAAATCCGTTTATAAATCTCAGGATTTTTATCAATATTTTCACCTACGCAAAAAAAAGTAGCAGTAATTTGATGTTGTTTCAAAATATCTAAAACCCATGGTGTTAATTCGGGAATAGGACCATCATCAAATGTTAGGTAAATAATAGGCTTGGTTTTATCCATTCGCCATAGTGAATCTTTATACAAGTTTCGTAATAATTGAGGAGGGCGAACAAGTAGATTCACTAATTTAGATTTAACTTTTTTCAAAAATACTAACTTATTTTTATATTCAACCCTGTATGTTTTCCTACCATTTAGCACCATCGAAGTAATTAGTTGGTTAATTGGATAAGTTCCCTAAGTTGTTAGGGACTTTTACATACTCAAATGGCTCGTTTAATCAGATGGGGGTATTTTACTAAAGTATTATTATTATTTTTAGAGTTGCTAACCTAACGTATTCAAAAATGAAATTATTTTATCTCATCTCATTAATATTACTTTCCCTTTCTGTTTTTTCTCAAAATCAATACGACAATTTACCACTTGTTGAAAAAATTCGCATCAAAGAAAGTCATACTACTTCTTTTTCTACAAATAGATTAGGTTCAGGATCTAATCCCATCATTCAAACTACTGGCCCTGAACAAGATTGTAATAGTGCAATTCCTGTTTGCCAAAATATATACTCAACCACAACATCCTACTCTGGAAACGGTACTACACAAGAAATTCCTAACAATACCTGTTTAGGTAGTAATGAGATAAATTCAGTTTGGTATACATTTACGAGCAGTACTGCGGGTAATATTGCTTTTAATATTACGCCAAATGTTACTGGGCAAGATTATGATTTTGCACTATATAATATAACTGGCAATAACTGTTCAAGCATTGCTAGTGGTGCTTTAACACCTATTCGTTGTAATTTTTCGGCTACAGGTGGGGTTACTGGTTTATCGCCCAGTGGCACAAATGCATCTGAGCCAGCAAGTGGAAGTAATCAGAGTACTGTTTTAGCTACAACAATTGGTCAAACTTATGTACTAATTATTAGTAATTATTCTTCATCGGCAAATGGTTATCAATTAAACTTTACACCTGGTACTGCTAGTATTTTTGATGTAACCCCTCCTACTATTGCCCCACCAGTTGCACAATGTGGGTCGCCTGGTATTTTATTTAATGCAAGTGAACAAATTACATGTTCATCGATAGCCGCTAATGGAAGCGATTTTACGGTTGCAGGAACTGGCGGACCTTATACTGTTACTGGTGCTACAGGAGTAAACTGCGGAAGCAATACGTCTCAAGTAAATTTAGTTTTTACTCCAGCTTTATCAGGTGCTGGTCCTTGGACAATTGGTGTAAAAGTTGGTAGTGATGGTAATACACTAATTGATGCTTGCGGTAATGCAATGGCTCCTCAAACTAGAACGTTTACAACAACGCCTCCAACTGTAACAATTTCGGGTCCTACATCAATTTGTAAAAACTCTACTTTTGCATTAACAGCTACCTCTGCATCTTCCTATACTTGGTCGGGAGCAGCAGTTCCAGGTGGGCAACAAAACCAACAATCAATTTCTATTACAGCTGGCGCTCCGGGTACGTTAAATTTTACTGTAAATGCTACCTTTGGAACTTGTGGTAATTCAAATGATGTGCACAGTGTAACTGTAAACGATGGCCCAACAGCCAATTTCGCTTTATCATCAGCAACAATTTGTGCAGGACAAGCTGTTACTTTTACAACAACATCAATAGTTCCTTGTACAACAGGTGGTTCGGGTTTAGCAGTTTGTAATTGCGGAAGTTTTTTATGTAGTCCAACTCCCTTAAATAATATTAATTTATTACATACATGGGGCTTTGGCGATCCATTATCAGGAGGTAGTAATTTTGGATCAGGTGTAACTATTTCACATACTTATAATACACCAGGTACATATTTTATTAATTTGAATACTAATTTTTTAATTGGTGGTGGATGTTCAACTTCAAAAACTCAAACGGTTCTAGTGCTACCCTCAGCTGGCTCGGTAACTATATCACCAAATCAAACAATTTGCCCTGGTTTATCAGCAACATTAATAGCTCAGGGTGCAGCAACCTATACATGGTCTCCTGGGGCTACATTAAACACCACATCAGGAGGTACGGTAGTAGCAACGCCTGCGGCAACTCAAGTATATTCCGTTACAACACCTGCTTGTTCAGGCACTCAAACTAATACTGTTCAAGTAACTGTAAGCGGCACGCCTCCAGCTATTGGTGCAATTGCAGGACCAACATCAATTTGTCCAAATCAAACAGGAGTAACATATTCGGTTACCAATGTAGCTTTAACTAATTACACTTGGTCGGTTCCTGCGGGTGCTTCTATAACCTCAACACCAACCAATTCTAACGCGATTACCGTTTCTTTTGGTTCGTCGGCAGGTACAGTATCGGTATCAGCATCTACATCCTGTGGTACAGCAACAGCATCTATTGCCGTTACAACAAATACCTCTGCGCCAGCAATTGGACCAGTTAATGGCTTAACGGCAGTTTGTGCTAACCAAACAAGTGTTACGTATTCAGTAACAAATGTAGCTTCAGCTAATTATACATGGACAGTTCCCGTAGGTGCAACTATCACATCTGCTCCTACCAATTCAAATGTCATCACTGTAAACTTTGGAACTACCGCTGGTTCAGTTACAGCCATTGCTGCAACAGCTTGCGGTAGCGCTACTTCTATTGTTAGTGTTAATATAACTGCTGCAGGAAACTTAACTGTAACGCCATCGATGACGGTTTGCCCAAGTTCTACCATTACATTATCGGCGAATGGGGGTACAACCTATACTTGGTCGCCTGCCGCTACCTTAAGTTCGGCAAATGGAAGTACTGTATCTGCAACACCTGCTTCTACTACAACTTATAGTGTGAGTAGTTTATCTTGCGGTGTTCCTGTAACTGCTACTGTTGAAATAAATATTAATGGGGGCGCACCTGCTATTGGCTTAATAGATGGTCAGTTTGTAATTTGTAATTCAGCTAAAACAGGTTTAACCTATTCAGTTGTTAACGTGCCGGGAGCAACGTATTCTTGGACTGTCCCTTCGGGAGCAACCATTACTTCCGCTCCATTAAATTCAAATTCGATTACGGTAAATTACGGAACATCTTCTGGTTCTATTATAGTTACAGCTACTACTGCTTGTGGTTCTGCTACATCTATTGCTACAATGACATTAATTCCAAGTCCCACCATTACTGCAACTGCTAACGCAACTATATGTACTGGTGGCTCAGCTACATTAAATGCAAATGGTGGTGCTTCTTATACCTGGTCGCCAGGAGGCTCTAATGCATTGAGTTTATCAGTTACACCAACAGTTACTACAACATACACCTTAACAGGAGATAATGGAATTGGATGTACAAATACAAGTACTGTTGAAGTTGCGGTTGTCTCCTCTCCCACTTTAGTTATATCACCCAACTTCACAGTGTGTCCTAATACAGCTCATACGTTTAGCGCGAGTGGTGCCACCAATTATACATGGACACCTAATATATTTTTAAATACCAATACAAGTGGTACTGTAATTTGCACGCCAACTATTACAACTACTTATACCGTTAATGGCTCTACAACCCCTTCTTGTACCAATACTAAAACTGTATCCATAACCGTTTCCAATACAGTAGTGGTAACAGCTTCAGCTACAAGCCCTACTATTTGTCCGTTAGGTAATACAGCTCTTAATGCAAGTGGCGCTACAAACTACACGTGGACGCCGAGCTTAACATTAAATTCACCAACAGGCGGTACAGTTACTGCAACGCCTTCTTCGAGTCAAACCTACACGGTTATTGGTGCTACGGGTACTTGCACTAATTCGGCACAGGTAGTGGTTACTGTCACTACTACCCCTGTTATTAGCGTCGCTACTAGTCCAACGATTTGTTCTGGTAGTAGTGCTGGGTTAAATGCCTCTGGCGCTAATACCTATACTTGGAGCCCTTCTGCGGGCATAACGCCTACCGTTGGTGCTAATGTAACCGCAAATCCAAACTCTACAACAACTTACACGGTTGCTGGTTCTAATGCTCAGGGCTGTAGCAGTTTTACAACCGTTACTGTTTCTATTGTACAAGTTCCTAATCTATCTATTTCTGCTAATCCTTCTTCTATCTGTGCAGGCAAGTCTTCCACTCTATCTGTGTTTGGGGCTAATACCTACACATGGTCGCCTGCAGCTTCTTTAAATACGGCTAACGGAGCTAGTGTTGTGGCTACTCCTACGGTTAATACTACTTACAATGTTTTTGGCTCGAATACGTTAGGTACTGTGTCTTGTAATTCAAATACCATTGTTACGGTTACGGTTATTCCTAATACTATTGTAACTACAAGTAAGAATGATACAATTTGTGTGAATACAAACACCATTATTACTGCTTCTGGTGGCGATACGTATAGTTGGATTCCAACTACAGGTTTAACGAGCCCTACTTCTTCGGTAACAGTAGCGCAACCAATTGTTACAACCATTTATACTATAACTGCTTCTACTGGTGGTTTATGTCCAGGTACCAATACGGTTCAAGTGTTTGTGCGTCCTTTACCAACATTATATGCTGGTAGAGACACAACCATCAATATTGATGAAACATACGTATTACATGGAACGGGTAATGTGCCTGTTGGTTTTTTATCGCCTGATGGTGTACCTTTAATTTGTCATTACTGTCCTATTGTTGAAGTGCATCCTTTGGAAACCACTTGCTATACACTAGAAGCCGAAGATCAACATGGTTGTAAAAACTTCGATGACATTTGCATTACTATTACTAAAAACTGGGATGTGTTTATTCCGAATGCGTTTACGCCTAATGGTGATTTAGATAATGAATATTTTATGCCTAAAGGTTTTGGATTAGCTCAAATCAACATGAGTATTTTTGATAGATGGGGTGTGGAAATTTTTCAGGAAACAGATACTAAGTTAGGCTGGGATGGGAAATACAAAGGAGCTATTTGCCAACAAGGGGTTTATATTTATCAAATAGAAACTACTTCTATGGGGGGTGTCAAGTTCAAAAAAACAGGACATGTGAACGTGCTATCAAAAGCAAAATAAATAAGATTAATCATAACACAAAAAACCTCTACAGTTGACTGTAGAGGTTTTTTTTGAAAAATATAAACCTTAATCCTACTATAAAGAAATTTTGTGTACGCGGTGAATAGGAATAACAACTCCTTGTTTTAAAATCACTCGTTTATCTGTCACACCCCAAACAGTTGTTTCTACTTGTTTCCTAGCCTGATCGTCTTCGAAATAAATTTTAATTTTAGTGTGTTCTAAATTTCCTAAAGCCAAAGCTCTATTCAATTCCGAATTTCTTTCCTCAATTAAATCATTATCTAACAAAACTTCATTGTTTGGAAATTTTAAGGTTTCTATTGCTTCTTTCTCTATTTTCTCGAATGTAGTAGTCATAATATATAAGTATTAAATGGTTAATAGTATTAAGTTAAACTAAGAAAAATAAAAATGGTTACATCAAATTTAGAGAATTAATAAACAAAATGAATGTATCACCCTTAATTTATGTTAAAAATTACACGTAAGAAAAATTAGAATCACAACCAGGCGTGGCTTTAACGACACATACCAGTTTAAAAATGATTTTATTTTTTTGTTAATAAAACCACATTTTCAACATGAGCTGTTTGCGGAAACATATCTACTGGCTGAATGCTTTGTATATCGTATTGTCCCATCATCATTTCCAAATCGCGGGCTTGAGTAGCGGGATTACAACTCACATATACTATTTTTTGAGGAGCTGCTTTTAAAATAACGGCTACAACATCCACATGCATCCCAGCGCGTGGTGGATCTGTAATAATAACATCAGGCTTTCCGTGAGTAGCAATAAAATCAGCATTTAAAACATCTTTCATATCACCTGCAAAAAACGTCGTATTAGCAATCCCGTTTAATTCGGAATTGGCTTTAGCATCAATGATTGCATCGGGCACATACTCAATACCTACAACCTTTTTGGCTTGCTTAGCCACAAAATTAGCGATAGTGCCAGTTCCTGTATATAAATCATAAACTATTTCATTGCCTGTTAATCCGCATAAATCGCGGGTTATTTTATAAAGTTCGTAGGCTTGTGGCGAATTTGTTTGATAAAATGATTTGGCTGATATTTTAAATTTAAGGCCTTCCATTTCTTCAAAAATATGATCTCTGCCGTGAAACGTCACAATATCAAGGTCTTGAAGAGTATCATTCCCTTTTTGATTAACAACATATTGCAAAGATGTAATTTCTTGGAAGGTTATTTTCAGATGATTTAATAACAACGCGATATTATCAGGTTCATTATCAAAAAACTGAATAAGCACCATAAGCTCGCCATTACTGGACGAACGGATCATGAGGGTGCGCAATAATCCCGTTTTATTTCTAACATTAAAAAAGGTAAGACTATGTTTATTGGCAAAATCACGGATGCTGTTACGTATAGAGTTAGAAGGTTCTGCTTGTAAATAACAGTTTTGAATGTCTAAAATTTTATCGAACATTTTAGGAATATGAAATCCTAAAGCATTGCGGTTATCAATCTCCACGCCACTTTTTACTTCTTCATTCGTTAACCATTTTTTATCAGAAAAAGAAAATTCTAATTTATTACGGTAAAAATAATTTTCTTTATTGGCGAAAATAGGTTTTAGTGTAGATATATCTAAGTGACCTATACGGGTTAACGCATCGGCTACTGTTTTTTGTTTAAATACTAATTGTGTTTCGTAGTTCATGTGTTGCCACTTGCAACCGCCACAATGCCCAAAATGCTCACATTTAGGATCTATACGGTTTTCGGAAGGTTGATGAATAGTAACGATATGTCCTTCGGCGTAATTATTTTTTTTTCGCGTAATAAGTACGTCTGCTACATCCCCTGGTACACCACCATCTACAAAGATAACCATGCCATCTACTTTAGCTACTGATTTTCCTTCGGAAGAAATATCAACGATTGGGGCATTTTCAACAAAAATATTTTTTTTAATTTTACTCATAGCCTGCAAAGATATAAGAACAGGGCTAAAGATGAAAGATTATATCAGTCTCTTTTACATTTTTTTCCTTGACGAAAAAAAGTAACAAAAAAAGTCAAGCCAAAACGCCAAATCCATTTTTCCTCACACATTCCACGCTTCATCTGCACCAGAAAAATTAGGATTTCGCACCGTTTTGGCAAAACCCACCACACAATTACCAACGTATGCATTAGGTTATTTAACTCAATCCGATAGCTATCGGATCCATTAAAAATGCAAAAGAACCAAGAAAATATCTTGAGAATATTTATACCACTCCTATTGTTTTATCACTTGAAAAACCTCATATAAATTACTATTTCTTAAAAAACGCTAACATACCGTCAAATAAGAGATATATGATTAAATTTATGAACTTAAAAAATGACCATTTTATTTTCTATATCACGCATTAAACTCACTCTTTTAGTGATGGTATTTTTCTATTCCCTGATTGGATGGTCTCAATCAGCTGTAAAAACAGATAAGGGGAAGTCGATCAAAATCAATCATGCGAACCGCTTGGTATTTGACAAAACACTTGGCATTGATGCACAGCGCCTTATTGGAAATGTAGAGTGTGAACACGAAGGTGCTGTGATGCGATGCGATAGTGCGTATTTATATAGCAACAAAAAACTAGAAGCTTATGGGCATATCAGTATCATTAAAGGCGATAGTATTTTTTTATATGGCGACTCTTTGAGATACGATGCTACTACCAAACTCGCTAATTTAAAAGGGAATGTGCGTTGCATTGAAAAAGAAATGACACTTACTACCACCACCTTAATTTATGATATTGGTAATTCAGTGGCGAGTTATTATAATGGCGGAACCATTGTAAATAAAGAGAATACGCTTACAAGTAAAAATGGGCATTACTATTCAGCTACTAAAGATCTAACCTTTCATTATGATGTAACCTTAGTGAACCCCAAATATAAAATGAGTGGTGATACATTACGATATAATACTATTAACAAAACTTCATACTTTTTAGGGCCTTCTATTATTATCAGTAAAGAAAATTACATCTATTGTGAAAATGGTTGGTACGACACAGATAAAGAAGTATCTCGTTTTAGTAAAAACGCCATCATCGTTACCAAAACACAAAAATTAATAGGCGACAGTATTTTTTATGATCGTAAAAAAGGCTATGGTCGAGCAATTAAAAACGTTCAGATTATTGATACTTCTAATAATTCTAAATCTTTTATTCTTGGAAATTTTGCCGAACACTATGAAAAAGGAAATAGAGCTTTAGTTACTGGTAATGCAATTTACGGAAGGGTTGTAGAAAAAGATACACTCTTTGTATCAGGAGATACTTTATTGTACAATCAACCCGATTCACTTCATTCATACATGAAAGCATTCAGGCATGTAAAGATTTTCAAAAAAGATTTGCAAGGTTTGTGCGATTCGTTGGGCTATAGTTCGCACGACTCGTTAATGAAACTCTATAACTCGCCAGTATTATGGACTAACAACGGACAAGTAACTGCGAAACAAATAAATGTCGTAACAGGAAAGAGCAGCGTAAAATCATTTGAATTAACTGGTAATGCCATTGTTATACAAAAAGTAGATAGTTTGGATGAAAATAAATTCAACCAAATAGAAGGAAAGCGCATAGAAGGTTTTATAGAAAAAGATACCATACGGAAATTAAACGTTATTGGGAATGCGCAAATTATTTATTACGTGAAGGAAAAAAAGAATTACAAGGGTGTTAATAAAACTATTTGTAGTGATTTAACCGTTTGGTTTAATACAGGAGGTGTTGATAGAGCAACGTATAGAAACAAACCCGAATCTACGGTTTTACCTTTAAAAAGTATTGATGACAAAGAAATGCGTTTGAAAAACTTTGTATGGTTAGAAAATAAACGCCCCAAGAAAAAGAGTGATATTTTAGTGAGGTAAGGATTTAATTTATGATCTATTTAATTATTTAAAAAAAATCCAAAAGTTAAATAATATGAATAAAATTACATTTAGAGATAATATAGGGAAAGCCATTGTTACATTTCAAAATTTTCAATTAATAGAGGAAAGTGTTATGTTCTTTTGTAAGATGGAATTAAAAATTGAATACGAAGGGTTTTATTATTATGGAATTACTCAAGTTGAAAAATCAGATTTAGCTAAATTAGAACAAGATTTTTTATCACTTCGAGATGGTAAATTTACTGAGTTTTGGTTTTTACCAATTGAAAATGATTTAATAATGAATTTTAAAATAAACATACAAGGACAAATAACAAACACCTGTATGATGCGCAGTGGGGATTCTGAAGCAAATATGGAAGTCTCTTTTTATAATAATCAATCATTTATAAATGATTTAGTTAGAGAAATCAGAGAAGTTTATAAAGAATTGTAAAATAATCTTTTAAACTTCTTTTTGCTTAATCAAAAAGAAGCAACAAATCAAGACGAAAGACCAACTCCAACTCTTTTATCGCACAGAAGCCTTCGCAGTCCCACCTGAAAAATTGTACTTCGCGCACTTTCGCCAAAACCTAGCGCACTACTACCAACGTGCGCATTTCGTTCAGCATAAAAACGATAAATCAAAAAAAACACGAATGAAATTTACACTGAAATAACAACAAAAAAGCAACTTTTAGAGATGCTAATACTCTATAAATCTTTGTATATTTAGACACTCATTTTTACTATTTATGAAACTATTACAAAATAAAGTTGCCATCATTACTGGCGCATCAAGA
>JANYGR010000112.1 GCA_025359355.1 Bacteroidota bacterium
ATCTTGTAGCCTCTAATTTTATTACTAAACTATGATTATCATTGGTACGCGCGGTAGCGCTTTGGCGCTTTGGCAAGCAAATTACACGAAAGATGTATTAGAAAAAAAAGGACACGAGGTTGAAATAAAAATTATTGAAACCAAGGGCGATACATCTCAACAATGGAATACCAGCTTTGATAAATTAGAAGGTAAAGGTTTTTTCACCAAAGAATTAGAAGAGGCTTTATTAAACAAAACCATTGATGTTGCTGTTCATTCTCACAAAGATTTACCAACTGAAAGTCCTGATGGATTAATGATAGCGGGTGTGTCTTCTCGCGAAAATCCAGCAGATTGGTTAATTATGCGTGAAGAATGTGAAGATGACACTCAAAAATTTTCTTTAAAAAAAGGTGCAAAAGTTGGTACTTCATCGGCTCGTCGTAAATCACAATTTTTAGCATTTCGCCCCGATGTAGAAATTACAGATCTAAGAGGAAATGTTCCAACGCGCATACAAAAATTAAAAGATGGTTTGTATGATGCGATTTTATTGGCAGCCGCGGGCTTAGAGCGTTTGGAATTAGATTTATCTGATTTTCATGTAGAACAATTAGAGCCCGAAGAGTTTATACCCGCACCCGCGCAAGGCGTATTAGCTTGGCAAATACGCGAAGACGATTATAAATTAAGTGATGTGTTTGATGCTATTTGTGATTATGATGTGATGATTAATATTAACATCGAACGTCGTATTTTAAATTTATTAGATGGTGGTTGTCAGTTGCCACTGGGTGCTTATTGCGACGTGGAGCTTAACGACCAAGATCGTAAATTATTTAAAGTATGGGTGTCGTGTGCAGATGCTTGGGATAAACAACCAAAGCAATTGTATTATGAAACAACTAACACAGAAGATTTACCTGAAAAAATAGTAGAACACTTACATCGTATTTCTGCAAAAAATATTTTTATTTCTCGCGATGCTCACGAAAACAATAATTTAAATAGATGGTTGACAAACCTTGGTTTTACAGTTGAATGTAAAAGCCTTATTGATTTAAAAAAATTAACGATAAAGGAATTACCAAAAAGCGATTGGTTGTTTTTTAGTAGCAAGCATGCGGTTGAATTTTTCTTTATGCAAAAACCAGATATTGGTAATACTAAAATTGGATGTATAGGTAAATCTACATCACAAGCTATTAGAGAGTTAGGCTTAAGAGCTGATTTTATTGGGCAAAGCACAGATACTAAATTAGTGGGTAAACAATTTGCGGCACGTGTTGGTTTGGGTAAAGTGGTGTTTCCGATTCCGCGCGATAGCATGCGCACCATACAATGGCAATTTGCAAAACAACAAAACGTGATTGATTTACCAATTTATGCAACCTTAAAAGTGCCACACGAAGTTGCTGAAGCCACGGATTTACTAGTTTTTACAAGCCCAAGCAATGCAGAGTCTTATTTAGAAAAAAATAAAATTCATCCACACCAAAAAATAGTTGCCATGGGTGAAGCAACACAAAAAAGTTTACTAAAAGCTAAAGTAAAAGAAACTCAAATTACAACACCTACGTCTTTTGACGATATGGGTTTGTTTAGAGCGATTTTATCAACGTTATAATTTTTAACACAGAGTTTAGAGAGAGCAGAGTACACAAAGAAAATACAAAAATAGTTTAATACACTTCTATACTCTGAGGTGAAATAACAAAGAGGAATAGAAACAAATAATAATAAAAAAGATTTCAGTGCACTCCTATACTCTGTAACTCTGTGTTGAAAAAAGAAAAATATAAATGGTACCATTTCAAAATCCAAACATATACATAGGCTCTTTAAAAATTCAAGAACCCATAACGGTTTTGACGGATATACTTGTGGCTTGTGTTTGTGTGTTTGCTTTTATTAAAACGAAAACAAAGCAATCAACAAAAGGAATCGAATTGTATCGTTGGTTTTTTTTAACGACAGGAATTTCAACACTCGTGTCGGCTATTATAGGACATGCGTTTTTGTATCAATGGAATTTTAATGCAAAAATTTTTGGCTGGGTCGCAGGCATTATTAGTATTGGATTTGGACAATATGCAGCATTATATCATACTAAAAAAACAATAGGAGAAAAAATGTTTAAT
>JANYGR010000398.1 GCA_025359355.1 Bacteroidota bacterium
AATATACAAACCCATCATTAGGCGGGATTATAATTTAATTTTATTTATCCCCTTTTTATTAATAGTGTCGTGGGGTTTTGAGGTTGTAAAAAATAAATGGAAAGTGATTATTGTTTGTTTAATACTATGTTCAGGCATTATCAATATTTGTTATATACAAAATTATTATACAACTCCAGAAAACACGCTTTATCGAACGGCTTATAATTTTGGAAGTTTAACATATAAAATAACACAAAAAAAAGTGCCAGTCAATACTCTAGTGTACACGGAACAAGACATCCCGTATAACCTTTATTTTATGCACGTTTGGAATACTAATTATATGGCAACGATTGATACTTCAAAAATAAATGTTGCAGAGGATAGTGTTATATACGTCATAAAACATCAAGATAAAATTATAAATCGTGATGATATTACAAACGAAAAAATTAATACTTCTTATGATTTAATAGATACAATAAGAGCAAGGTTTGACGTGTTTTATGTGTATAAATTGAAGAAAACACCAAACTAACCACAACATCTGATGACAGATAATCCTATTCTTTCGGTCGAAGATGTATATAATTTTAGTAATTTTAATGCTTAAAATTTCAACCAATGAATAAAGTAAAAATAGTAATAGCATTAGTAGTTCTTTTTACAAGCACAATGTTTTCTCAAGGGAGAGATGATAAAGAAAGTAATAAAACAGACCCTTTATTTGCGAGCGCTTTTAAAAAATACGAAGAAAAAAATTACCAAGGCGCCTATATGGATTACACGGCGTTTTTAGCAAAATTCCCATTGGATGTAAATGCTATGTATAACAGGGGTTTGTGCGCATACGAACTATTGGATTATAAAGATGCTGTCGTTCAGCATTCGAAAAGTATTGCTGCGGGACGTAAAAAATACGATGGTTATTATAGCCGTGGTTTAGCAAACTATCAATTAAAAAATTACCAAGTTGCTATTTTGGATTTTGATACAGCTATATTTTTAAATTCAAATTACACAAAAGCTTATACGTATAAAGGAGCTTCGTTAAATGAGTTAAAAAAATATGACGAAGCGCTTATTCAATTAAACACAGCTGTTTCAACAGATAGAAATTCTGAAAATGCCCTTTATTACAGCGCCATTGTAAAATATAATATGCAAGATTATAATGGAAGTGTTGCCGATTGCAATTCCTCCTTGGCTATAACTCCATATTACGACACGTATTTTTGGAGAGGATTAAATTTTATTAGTTTAAAAAAATATAAAGAAGCCATTGCAGATTATGACTCGGTAATTGGGCGTAAACCTAAATATGCAACAGCTTATTATAATCGAGCTATCGCATATTATGATTTAGGGAATTATGAAAAATCAATATCAGATAATACCAAAGCTATCGAATATGATCCTAAGAAAGAAGTAGCTTATTATAACAGAGCGCTTGCAAAGTACGAATTGGAGCGATATACAGAAGCAGAATCTGATTTTAACGCTGCCATCGAATTAAATTTAACCGATGCTAAACATTATAAATGGAGAGGCATTAATTATTATTATGGTAAAAAATATTTATTAGCCTTAGGAGATTTAAATATATCTGTAAAAAAAGATGCAAGCGATGAAACCGCCTTATATTATAGAGCTTTAACAAAGTATGCCTTAGAAGATGATAAAGGTGTTGTAGAAGATTGTACATCTGCCTTAGCTATTAATAAATCATATGACACATACTATCAAAGAGGAATTAGTAAGTATATGCTAAAAGATTACGTTGGTGCTATTGATGATTTTAACGAGTCGCTTAAACTAAAACCAGATTATAAATTAGCATTATTGGAACGTGGTGTAACCTATTACCAAACAGAAAAAGATGCGTTAGCAATGGCTGATTTAAATAGATCTATTGAGCTAAATCCAAAATCTGAAAGAGCTTTTTTGTTTAGAGGTAAATTAAAAAAATACATGAACGATGTACCGGGTTCTTGTGCCGATTTAAAACAAGCGAAAGTGCTTGGTAGTACTACGGCTCAAGAAGAGTTAACTAAAAACGGTTGTAAATAGCCTCGAATAGTAAAACTCCAATTTCTTCGTTATACTCGTCTTAAAAATGGTCATTTGCGAAAAGCAAACTCCCATTATTTAAGACATCGCAAGCCTCGAACTTGAATTTTTCTTATCCGACACTACATTTTCGTAAAGCAGAGAGTAAGAAATAAATAGTTATTAAATAATAATTTTAATTTCTTTGTCTCTTGAGTCTTGAAGTCTTTTATTTTAAGGCAACTGCATCAGGGTTATATAAAACCTCAAGTGTGCCACTTTTTTTTAAGTCAGAAACCAAGGTGGTTATTTTATGTTTAGTGCCGCCGTTAATGCTTATGGCTGCGGTGTTTGGAGGCACTCTACCTAAGTTGATGGCTTCCATCACTATAAAATTAGAACCAGGTTGTAATTGAATGGTGATTTCTTTTTTTGTTTTCGATACCATTAAATTTTCTTCAATTAATTGTCCGTTTACATAAATAGAAACAATGTCTCCGTCCATTCTGTTTTTGTCCCAAACTATTAATTTCACAGTTGATTCGGCAGCATTCACTGTTTCTTGAACCAATAACTTTCGTCCATTTAATTTTCGACGGCTAAATTTTAAAAATGGTTTTTTAATAAATGTGGTATCTACTGCTTTTACAATCGTAGAGTCTTTGTGCTTGATACTAGTTACAATGACTGTATCTTTTTTAACGTTGTTTACAACAACTGCAACCGTAGGTGTTTCAATCGTTTTAAGAGGAACGGTTGTATTATTAAATACAAAATTATCAACTTGCGCCCAATTAGAAATTCCGCCACCAGGCATTTGCACTGTGATGTATTGCCCACTATGTTGCGCTGTAAATGTAAAGGTTCGTTGCGTCCAAACGTTATCGGCAGGTGCATCTGGTGAAGTATAAATTACGGATCCAAAATCAGAATTTGTGGTGGAAAGCCCTATTTGCATAGGATTAGCAGTGTAACCATTTGTTTTTCGGTCGTAAAAAGAAATGCTATATGTTTTTCCAGCAACTAATGATTTGGATAAACCCAATGCGATAATATCAGTACCG
>JANYGR010000187.1 GCA_025359355.1 Bacteroidota bacterium
AATCAAGTAATAAATGACCTTAGACGAAAAAGAAGCCTTAATTCACAGCTTAAAAAGAGATATACTAGAAATTCCAACGGAAGGATTAGTAAAAGTAAACTACGGAACGGAAGATATTTATAAAATTATTCCTCATCGTCCTCCATTTGCATTAGTAACTTCTATTGCCGGAGTTAATTTAAAAGAAGCTGTTATTGAAGTAACAAGTTATATTGACCCCGCAGACCCTATCTTTGCTGGTCATTTCCCAGGACATCCGGTTTATCCGGGTGTGATGCAAATCGAAGCTATGGGTCAAGCCGGATTATGTTTGGCATATTTCAACAAGAATAATACAACTGAAATCAAAGATCATAGCGAGCCGGTTAAAGGCTTATTTACCCGAGTTCACAATACTGGATTTAATAAAGGAGTTGTTCCAGGCGATACGCTTACAATTAGAGTAAAATCAATAGAAGACGATGATTTTATGGGATTAATGTCGGCACAAGTATTAATTAATAACGAAATATATTCACATAGTATTTTAGAGGTATATTATCCATAACGTATAATTTTGTCTAAAATCTGTTTATCAATCACAAAAAAACAGTAAGTTTAAAAAATAAAAAACAAGTTTATGTTAAAAAAACGAGTAGTAGTAACTGGAATGTCTATCAATTGCCCAATTGGCGATAATTTAGATAGTTTTATTGAAAATTTATTAGCAGGAAAATCAGCTCTTCGCAACTGGAAAACATTAGATTCGAGTAAGATTTATTCTAAGGTTGGTGGCGATTTAGGTGATTATGATATCAATACAAAAATCGATAGTTATAAAGGTCAAATTCCTGAAGATGTTTTTAAACGTTTTGAGAAATTAGGCAAAAAATCTCCTTGGGCTGTCGCTGTATCTTTGCAAACAGCTGTTGAAGCATTTAAAGATGCTGGATATTTGGATCAAATTAAAGACGGAAACAACATCGCAACCATTGTTGCTGGTCATAACTTAAATCAAAAATACACGTTCGAAAATCACGAAGCATTTAATGATGATCCTGATTATGTAGATGGTTTATTTGCATTATATGGATTAGATACGCACCATGTAGGTAGCGTTACAGATATTTTACAATTACACGGCCCTGCATATACGGTTGGCGCTGCTTGCGCTAGTGGTAATGTAGCTATGCGTTGTGCAGTTGATGAGATTCAATTACACGATGTAAATGTTGCAGCTGTTGTTGCTCCAGTGTTAGATTACTCTCAATTAGATATGCAAGGAATGGCAATTTTAGGAGCTATTTCTTACAAATCATTTAATGATACGCCTCAAAAAGCGAGTCGACCTTACGATACTAATCGCGAAGGTTTTGTGCCAACACATGGTGCGGCTGTTTTAATTTTAGAAGAATTAGATCACGCTATTGCTCGTGGTGCAAAAATTTATGCAGAAATTTTAGGAGTAGAATCTTCTTCAGATGGTTGCCACTTACCTCAACCTTCTCGTATTGGCCAAGCGCGCTTAATGACACGTTTATTAAAAAATTGTGATGTAAAACCTGATCAAGTAGATTACATCAGTGCTCACGCAACATCAACGCCATTAGGTGATTTAACTGAGCTTCGCTCGATTAAAGATGTATTTGGAGAGCATTCAAAAACATTAAAAATCAATGCGCCAAAATCGATGTTAGGGCACACGTGTTGGTCGGCAGCAACTGTAGAAACAGTAGCCGCTATTTTACAAATGAATCGTAACGAATTACATCCTTCTATTAATATTGATAATTTAGATCCAGAAGTAGATGTTGATGTTTGCAGAAACGAACGTAAAAAACACAACATCGAAATTTTACTTAAAAACTCTTTTGGTTTTGGAGGATTAAACTGTATCAGCTTAATTAAAAAATACAAAGGGGCAGGAAACGTATTACCTAAATAATTCGTTAACCACTCGAACATACACTAAAAATAGCCTTTTTAAATGAAGGCTATTTTTTTATCAAATAAACACAAACAAAAAAAACACTATGAAATAGCCATGTGCCACATCGCACAAACCGAATGAAGATACATGGCGTATTCCATATGACAACTAAAAAAACAATAAATATATACAGATGAAAATTTTTATCACTGGCGGATCAAGAGGTATAGGATACGCAACCATGATGATGGCGTTGGAACGTGGGCACGATGTAGCTTTTACGTATAACAATCCTAAAACTGATGTACAAAAAATCATAGACGAAGCAAAACGTATTGCTCCAAATCAATTATGCAAAGGTTATTTGTTAAACGTTCGTTATAACGATCAAGTAGTTGATGTTGTAGATGCTGTATTAGATGATTTCGATACAATTGATACCGTAATTAATAATGCTGGCATAAACAGAAACAACTTAGCATTTAGTATGACGGATGATGAGTGGGATGACGTTATCGGTACAAATTTAAGTGGTGCATTTTATGTGATACGTGCGTTTTTACCAACGTTTTTGGCTAATCGCAAGGGTCGCTTTATTAACTTATCTTCTATTGCAAAAGATGGTTTATCAGGGCAAGCAAATTATGCTGCAAGTAAAGCAGGGTTAATAGGCTTATCGCGCACTATTGCTAAAGAGTACGGACAAAAAGGAATTACATGTAATGTGATAGCGCCAGGTATGTTTGATACAGATATGGTGAAAGAACATTTAAGCGATGCTCTAAGAGGCTTCTGGATTCAACACTGTCCTGCAAAACGCTTAGGACATGTAAATGAATTAGCTGAGGTTATTTTGTTTGTTGGTTCAGATGCGGCTAGTTATGTAAATGGACAAACCATTGAAGTGAATGGCGGTTTAGATTGGGCAGATTAAATAAGACTTCTTGCTTAAAAAGAGTCTTCGAATTGATGATAGGTATTATATAGAATAGACAAATGAGAATCTATAAAATTTTTATACCCTTAATTTTGCTCACAATTTTTTGCCCACATCTTTATAGTCAAACTGACACCATAAAAAATAAAGAAACTATTAATGAAGACAAAGCTCATTTTATTTTGTCTGGAGGATTGTCATATCAAAAGCAATTTGTAGGTGAGCTTGGTATTATTTATGGTTACTCAACACTTGGTGATGCCTGTAATCCTGGCGGATTAATTGGACTAAAATTAGCCTCAGAATTTAATTTCACTTCAAACAATTTTTTTATTGCACCAAAAATTGGGGGACAAATTGATTTCTCTATTTTTGGCGCAAGATTAAATCTAATTGACTACACAAATTTCAACTATCACGACTTTAAATTTACACCTGAAATAGGATTATCATTAATAGGTTTTATAGATTTATTTTATGGCTATAATTTTTCTCTAACAGAAAAAAGAATAAACGATATTGGGACTCATAGAGTTACTTTAACCCTTAATTTTGATCCAAAATTATGGATACATAGAAAAAAATAATAACAATATTTGGTGCCTAAAGAGTGCAATCATCAAAAAATGATAATTTAATTACTAAAAAAAAGATGTTACCCTTAGAGCTTGTTTAAATTCAAATAAATAATTGTAAAGCGCTCACACATCTCAAACTTTCCTTAACTTTGTAAGCTATTACATTTTTTATAAAAATTTGATTATATATTAAAACAATGACACACAAAAAATACGGAATAGAAAAAATAAGTGTTTATCCAACCGCTTTACAATTAGATTTAGAAGTATTGGCCAAAGCTCGTGGATACGATGTTGAGCACATGCGTAAAGAATTAATGGTTGAAAAACGTGGCGTTAATCCGCCCTGGGAAGATTCCGTAACGATGGCTGTAAATGCAGCAAAACCAATGCTTACGCAAGAAGACATTGATACAATTGGACTTTTGATTGTTGCTTCCGAAACTGGCTTAGATGGAGAGAAAGCATTGAGCTCTTGGGTTTTGGAGCATTTAGGATTACCTAGTACCTGTCGTCATTTTGAAGTAAAAATTGCATGTTACTCTGGCACAGCTGCTCTTAAAATGGCTGTGGGATGGTTATCATCGGGCATGGTTCGTAAAGGACAAAAAGCCTTAGTAATTACTACCGACGAAAGTCTAAACTCTATTCACCGTCCTTGGGAATACGTGTGTGGCGGAGGCTCTGTAGCATTGTTACTTTCTGATAAACCTGATTTTTTAGAATTAGAAGTAGAAAAATTTGGTGTGTATGCGCACGAAGTAGCTGATGTTATTCGTCCATTGCCTTGGTTAGAAACTGGTAACAGCGAACACAGTTTGTTTTCATATATGGAAGCATTAGCGGCCACTTACGAAGATTTTGAATTGAATGTAGGTGCTGTAGATTTTGAAACATATTTTAAATATAATATCTATCACGTGCCCTTCAGTGGTATTAGTTTTAGAGCACATAAATTATTGATGGGTATGGGCTCTGATGCTGATGCAGCAGGCATTTTAGCAAGTTTCAAAAAGAAAGTATTGCCATCCATTGCTTATTCAAAAGATATTGGCGGCACGTATGGCGGTAGTATTTTTATTGCTTTATTAGCAACGATTGATACCGTAGATGATTTAGTAGCGGAGGATAGATTAGGCGTATTCTCTTATGGTTCCGGTTCATGTGCCGAATTTTATTGCTGGAAATATACAGCAACATCAAAAGAAGTAGCTGCAAAAGCAGGATTAAAAGCCTTAATCGAAAACCGTATTAAAATTACA
>JANYGR010000403.1 GCA_025359355.1 Bacteroidota bacterium
TATTGGTATTGACATTAAAAAGAACTTTCCTAACAAAACGGTATTATACGTTCAATCAGAAAAATTTATTGCGCAATTTATTGATTCAATTAAAAACAATAATCAAAACGATTTCGTTCATTTTTACCAAATGATTGACACGTTAATTATTGACGACATTCAATACTTAGCAGGAAAAGAAAAAACACAAGATGTATTTTTTCACATCTTCAATCACTTACACCAATTAGGCAAACAAATCATCTTAACAGCTGATAGAGCGCCTGTAGAAATGCAAGGCATCGAACAACGTTTATTATCCCGTTTCAAATGGGGCTTGAGTGCTGATTTACAAACGCCAGGTTTAGAAACTCGTATTGCGATTTTAGAGAAAAAAGTTTATAACGAAGGAATTCAATTACCTAAAGAAGTTTGCGAATACCTAGCGTATAGTATTACTTCAAACGTACGTGAATTAGAAGGTGCCTTAATTTCATTATTAGCACAATCTTCATTAAACAAAAAAGTAATTACCTTAGAATTAGCTAAGCAAATGATTGACAAGTTTGTTAAATCTACAGCACGCGAGGTTTCTATCGATTATATCCAAAAAGTAGTTTGCGATTATTTTGATTTGAATATTGATTTAATGAAATCAAAAACGCGTAAACGTGAAGTTGTTCAGGCACGTCAAATTGCTATGTATTTTGCAAAATGCATGACTAAGTCATCTTTAGCAACTATTGGTATGCACTGCGGTGGTAAAGACCATGCAACTGTATTACATGCTTGCCGTACAGTAAATAACTTAATGGATACTGATAAACGTTTTAAAGCTTATATTGAAGAGTTAGATAAAAAGATTAGTATCAATAACTAATTCAAATAAACAGTTTTCTAAAAAAATCCTTTCTTTAATTGGAAAGGATTTTTTTTTAATTAAAAATAATGCTTTCATCACATACCATATATCTAATTTTCCCTACAATTGGCGCCATATTAGGAGCTATGCTATGGTTAAGTTATTTAAAAAAAATTGATGTATTTGAACATGAACGAATCGTTGATATATGTATTGCTTTAATCGTTGGTTATTTAACCCCCAGCATAGCTTTATGGGTTTATTACGGATTTGAAGTCATAGGCTTTAACTTTAATGGAAACGCCTTAAACGATATTTTATATGCCATATTTGGCGTAGGGGTTACCGAAGAGTTTTCGAAGCTCTTAGGCGTTGTTATCGTTTTCAGTCTGTTAAAAAAACGTATCAGTGAACCTATTGATTACCTAATATTTGCAGGCGTTGTAGCATTAGGCTTTTCGGTGAGAGAAAATTTTATTTATTACAATAATTATGGTTCTCAGGTATTAACAGGGCGCACATTAATTTCTTGTTTAACTCATATTATTAATACTAGCATTTGTGTATATGGCTTATACAGCTACAATATATTTAAAGTTGGCACTAAGTATGGCAATGTCTTTATTGGCTTAAGCGTAGCTGTTGTATCGCATGGCTTATTTGATTTGTTTTTGGCACATCAATTTATAGGTATCTTTACGCCTTTACTAGCATCCATTGTGTATTTAATCGGTATTAATTTTTGGATACAATTTATTAATAACGCTATTAACTTTTCTCCATTTTTTAATTATCAAAAAGTAGCACGTTCTACAAGATTATATAAACCAATATTATTATGGTATGTAGCCTTAATTATTTTAGAATTTATATATGCTTGGTATTATAAAGATATTTTATTTGCCATAAAGGATGTTTTTTTTAATACCTTAAACGAAGGGATTTTATTGCTTATTGTGGCTTTACGCATCAATCGCTTAACCATTAATAAACGAAAATATTTCCCTATCAAAATTCAATTCCCCGTTTATTATACATCAAACGATGATGAAGATTATAATTTCTTTGGTATTTTGCCTTTAAAAATCAGAGGGGAAAACGAATATGAATTTCGGTTTATACAATACATGGGGAAAGTTGTTTTTATTTGCCCGTTAGATAAAAAAACATCTGTACTAAAAACGGATAGAAAAGCCAGACTCCTAAAAAAATATTTTTTAAAGAATGATGTGGTCACGTATTTAGTAGAAGTGCAAAATGACGCTCATACAACCAAAGAAATATTTTTACTCAAACCCAAAACCACGTCATCTCACTTGATAGATAATGATTTTCCTTTAGCTACGTTAATGCATTATGATAATTCGGCGGCATTTCATAAAGAACACAAAACACTTTCTTACGGTTCTTTAAAACCTATTGAAGAAGTATACATTAGACTTTAATTTTATTTTTCTATCTTTTTCCTTAGATGAAAAAGAAACAAAAAATCAAGACGAAAGACCAACTCCAATTTTTTATCGCACAAAAGTCTTCGCAATACCTCCTAAAAAATTACAGTTCGCTCTCTTTCGCCAAAGTCAACCGCACCCTTACTAACGTATGATATATGTATTAATAATAATGCATATGATTTTATCAATTCCTTCAAATTATCCTGCATTAATTTGAATTGATACCGTCCAATTACATTGATTTTATTAACATTTCAATGAATTGAGTTAACCCTAAATAATTCCGTTAATCCTTTGATAAAACCAATAAAATAAATACTAGTTAACCCATTTAAAAAAGCGTTATTTTTATGTTATGCAAGCAATTATTGAATTAAGTGGTATAAAAAAAGAATATAAAATTGGAACAGAAGAAATTCATGCCTTAAGTGGTGTGAGTTTAGATATATTCAAAAACGAATATGTTGCTTTAATGGGGCCAAGTGGAAGCGGAAAATCAACCTTGATGAATATGCTTGGATGCTTAGATTCCCCTACTGATGGCGAGTATACACTGAATGGATTAGCCGTTGCGAAAATGAGTGATAACGAATTAGCTGAAGTACGAAACAAACAAATAGGTTTTGTATTTCAAACATTTAATTTATTGCCTCGCTCTACTACTTTAGAAAATGTGATGTTGCCTTTAGTGTATTCAGGCATCGCTAAACCTCAGCGCGAAGAAATGGCAAAGAAAGTATTGGAGCAAGTTGGTTTAGGAAATCGCATGAGTCATAAGCCAAACGAGTTATCTGGCGGGCAACGCCAACGTGTAGCTATTGCTCGTGCCTTAGTTAATAATCCAGCAATTATATTGGCCGATGAACCAACAGGTAATTTAGATAGTAAAACTTCTATAGAAATTATGGGGTTATTTGAAGAGATTCACAAAAATGGAAATACGATTATTTTAGTGACGCACGAAGAAGACATTGCATTGCACGCACACCGCATTGTTCGTTTAAAAGATGGCTTAGTTGAATCGGATACACAAAACAAAACGATTACGACTTACAAAAAACGAATGGAAGACATGGAGAAGTAAAGTGTGCAACACTTCCGCTTAATCAAATTCCATTTCATATACTTTATTATTATAAGTTCGTTGAATTCTAAATATTCCATTTTTTGTTAGTCTTAGGATTTTCCAGTTACTTTCTGCTGTATAAAAAATATTATAATTTGGAGGTTGATTATTTGTAAGTACTGCCATTTTAAAATATATGTATATATATTTCTTATTGCTAAAAAAATGATATGAACCATCACCAAAAGTGGATTCAATTATATCATATTTATTATCTATCCGCCAAAAAGCATCTGAAATATTAAAAGGTAATTGTGCAGGGAATCCATTATATGGATAAGTATTATAAATAGCATTCCACATAGGAATGCTGTCTGCTCCATCTACAGTAAATGCAGTTAATTTCCCGCTTTTAAAAGCACTTTCAGGGCTTTTAAACCACAAATCATTTTCAGGATATTTTTTGCAAGCTGTAAATAAGCCAACAATAGCTAGCATTACAAGGCTTGTTAGCTTAGCTTTCAAATGTAATTTCATAAATAACATCATTATAAGTTGTTTTTATTTTTGATTTTTTTCCATTTTTATCTAAATAAACTATTTGCCAATTTATATCTCCATTACCTGTAATAAATAATTGTTTATTATAATAATACTGTAAAGGAACACCTCCAATATGGATACTTTTTTTATCGTCATTCCATTTATATGTTAAATTAAAATCAAATAAATCGCAAGAAACATCCCAATATTGACCTGAATTGTGCCTAGCGCCGAATTTTTCAGCTTTCACATCTCTAACTGGATTTCCATAAGGATAAACAGTATTTGGCATAACTGGTGCATAGTATAAATTTAGTAAATCTAAACTATCAATGCCATTAACTACATAAGCAGTGATATGCCCATTAATAACTGGTATATCTGTAGGGTTCTTAAACCAAACGGTATTTTCAGGATATTTTTTGCAAGCCGTAAACAAACCAACAATAGCTAGTATTACAAAGCTTATTAATAGGGCTTTTAGTTTCATGGTATTGGATATTGGATTATATAAATATAATCAAAACTATGTTTGTTTTTTTATATCATAGCAAAGATCAACCTGTACTAAATTAAAATATTAATTTAAAACCACTTCGGCCTTAGTTGTTCCATTATACTGTATAATCAAGCGATGAGAGCCTGTCTCTATCGTATTATGATGTGAAAATGTTTTGTAATTAAAATGTAAAGGCAAGGCGATGAAACGGTACTTGTGATGATTTAATATTGAAACTAAACGAGTGCGTGAAAGGCACACGTTTAGTGACGTTTCACACCTTCAAAAATAAAATCCCTTCTACTTATCAATTTATTGATATGAACGAAACAGGGCTATTAAAGTTTTACATCAAAAAGTAAAATTAAATATACAAAGCATAGGCGTCAAATAGGCCTAATTTAGTATATCTTGATATTTGCTATGATATAAAAAAACAAACATAGTTTTGATTATATTTATATAATCCAATATCCAATACCATGAAACTAAAAGCCCTATTAATAAGCTT
>JANYGR010000261.1 GCA_025359355.1 Bacteroidota bacterium
ACCAAGCGTTTGCGCTTACCTTGATATAAGTACTCATCTTCTTTATTTAATTTTAATAGCATGTTTTAAATGTATAGATAATAAACAATCGGGTTTTAATATTTTAAATTGATTTCTAACAAATGGCTTTTAATAGAATTATATTTGCGCCATAAAATTAATTGATGATGAACATAGGTATTGTTGGCTTAGGACATTTAGGGAAGATCCATTTAAAATTACTGAGCGAAAGTTCATCTTTTAATCTTAGCTGTATTTTTGATATAAATAAAACGCTTACTAATCAGTTAGCTACTCAGTATCAAGTGTATGGCTCAGAAAGTTACGATGATTTTCTTAAACACTGTGATGCTGTATGTGTTGTAACTCCAACGCCCACGCATTTCGAATTAGTATCTATGGCTATTAAACAAGGTAAACATGTATTTATAGAAAAGCCTGCTACAAATGATTTTAATGATACTAAAAGGCTGAATAGCCTCGCCAGAGAGGCAAGTGTAATCGTTCAAGTTGGACATGTAGAGCGATTTAACCCTGCTTTTACAGAGGCAAAATCTTATATTCATAATCCTAAATTTTTTGATGTAAAACGATTAGCCTGCTATAATGTAAGAGGGACAGATGTTTCTGTTGTGATGGATTTGATGATACATGATATAGATTTAGTTGTAAGTTCTGTAAAAAGTAAAATCAAACGCATTTCGGCTACTGGATATACGATGGTAAGTAAAACGACAGATATTGCAAATGCACGTATAGAGTTTGAAAATGGATGTGTGGCAAATTTAACAGCAAATAGAGTGGCTCGTAAAAATGTACGCGACATCGAGATTTGCCAACAAAACGGATATATATCAATTGATTTATTAAATAAAACAACTACTTTTAGTAAGATCATACCAATTGAAAAAGATAGCTTAAAGCAGGGTTTATTAATTAATACTGGAGAGGGAAAACAACATTACCAAATAGAGGAAACGGAGTTAAGTGTTAAGCCTATTAACGCCATAAAAGCCGAATTAGATTGTTTTTATGAAAGTATCATAAATAAAACACCTATTGCAGTTTCGTTGACAGATGCTGAAATCGCTATATTTGTAGCTCAAGAAATTGAAAATCAGATAAATAAATAAGAACCATTATCTCATTTGGTGAATTCTTCAGTGATTTTTTAAGTAAATATTCTCCTCAAAATTGCTGTGATTTTGCTATGTCAATACAATAACATAGCCTATCTTTACGTTTTAATACTGTTATGAAAAAAACGATACTATTCTTTAGTTTATTTGTTAGTCTGATTTTCTTATTTTCATGTAGTAAAGACAGTTTAAAATCGCCTGCAGCTTCTTTTATGGTTTTTAGTAACCCTACTTTAAACATCACTTCTGTTTCTACTCAAGGTGCTAACAGTTTAAATGTTACTGATGTTTGGTATTATATTGACGAACAATTTCAAGGTTGTTACCCAATAGATGGTATAGTGCCAATAGTAGCTACTGGGAGTGCTAATATTAAATTATTTGGCGGTATTAGAAATAATGGGATTGGAGCAACAAGACAGCCTTATTATTTTTTTAAACCTGTATCATTTACACAATCAATAGAAGCAGGTAAAACCTATACCTATAATCCTGTTTTTGAATATATCAGTAGTGCAAAGTTCCCTCTGAAAGAGAATTTTGAATTATCAGGAATATTGTTTCAAAATGCAGGTAATCCAGGCGATTCATCCTATGTTATTGTTACTAATCCTAGTTTAGTTTATGGAGGTACTGGTAAATCTTTGTTTTTGGGAATGAATGATACCAAGCCTACGGCTAATATTGTAACAACAACGGCAAAACAAATGCCCTTAAGTGGCGCTCGCATTTATATGGAGCTGAATTATAAATGTAACCAAGAAATTACTGTTGGAGTAATTGGAGGTACAGAACGGAGAGATGCGATTGTTTTAAATGCAACTGATAATTGGAAGAAAATTTATATTGACTTAACAACAGTTGTTAATACGGTACCAACCTACTCATACTATAACTTTTATATATCGGCTATAAAAAATGCAAATGTTGCAAATCCAGCAATTTATATAGATAATGTAAAGGTGGTAACGGAATAAGAACTTTATGAATAAAACTTTGCAAACGCTTAAATATATTATAGCTGATTATACAGCAGCAGCGTTGGCGTGGAGCTTGTTTTATTTATATCGTAAGTTTTTTATTGAACCAGATAAATTTGGTGTTTCTCCAGATGTAGTTTTTGATAGACAATATACATTAGGCATACTTATTCTTCCTTTGTGTTGGCTGTTGGCTTATTATTTAACAGGGTTTTATAAAAATAGTTATCGTAAGTCTCGAATTAACGAATTGGTTCAAACTATTGCTACATCGCTTATTGGAGTAACCTTTATTTTCTTTTTTATATTATTAGATGATTTTGTATCTAGTTACAAAGCATACTACAAAGTATATGTCGTCTTATTTTTATTACATTTTTGTATAACGGCTGTTTTTCGTTTTATTTTATCTTCCATTACAAATTATAAAATTAATAAAGGAAGTATAGGCTTCAATACTGTTATCATCGGCTCTAATCAGCGTGCCTTAAAAATTTACGAGGAAATTACTGGAACTAAAAAATTGTCTGGAAATAGGTTTATCGGCTTCATTCATTTGGATGAAAAAAATGGATTTTCCGAACAGTTAAAAATAAAACTTCCGCATTTGGGCGAGTACAAAGATTTAAAAGAGATTGTTCAAGAACATCAGGTAGAGGAAATTATTATAGCAATTGAATCATGGGAACATACTTACCTCGAAAAAATCATTAATGAACTCAATGATTTTGGAGTTATTATTAAAATTATTCCAGATATGTATGATATTTTATCCGGACAAGTGAAAATGAATTCCATTTCCGGCGCTGCCTTGATAGAGTTAAATAAACAGGTAATGCCCGATTGGCAACAGGCAGTTAAGCGTTTTGTGGATGTAACTGCATCATTAATTGTGTTGGTATGTTTTAGTTGGGTTTATTTTATTTTGATGATAATTGTTAAGTTAGATTCTAAAGGATCTATATTTTTTTTACAAGATAGAATTGGTAAGGGAGGAAAATCATTTAAAATCATTAAGTTTAGAACTATGTTTAGCGATGCCGAAAAATTTGGACCATCTCTGTCTTGTAACAACGACCCGCGTATTACGCGTATGGGGCGTTTTTTACGTAAGGTTCGTTTAGATGAAATTCCGCAATTTTATAATGTGATTGTTGGAGATATGAGTTTGGTTGGCCCACGACCTGAACGTAAATTTTTTATTGATCAAATTGTTGTCCATGCCCCACATTATGTGCATCTACACCGTGTAAGACCAGGTATTACAGGGTATGGTCAGGTAAAATATGGCTATGCCGAAAATATTGAGCAAATGGTAGAACGTATTCGTTTTGACTTATTATATATTGAAAATATGAGCTTAATGATTGATTTTAAAATATTAGTTCATACGGTGTTGATTGTCGTGCAAGGAAGAGGTAAATAAATAAGAGACTGAAAGACAGTAGGGATTGAAGAGATAAAAAGACGAAAATTCATTACATTTTATTAGAAAGTAACCACAGTTTCGTATATTCGTAACTGATTTTTAACACACACATATGAAAATATTAATCACAGGAGGAGCAGGATTTATAGGCTCACACGTTATCAGATTATTTGTAAATAAATATCCAAACTATACCATCTATAATTTAGATAAATTGACCTATGCGGGTAATTTAGCAAACTTACGTGATGTTGAAAATAAATCGAATTATCACTTTATTAAGGGAGATATCGTTGATGCTGATTTTATCAATAAATTATTTGCGGAACATCAATTTAATGCAGTCATTCACTTAGCTGCTGAAAGCCACGTGGATAGAAGTATTACTAATCCGTTGGAGTTTGTGTATACCAATGTTATAGGAACCGTTAATTTATTAAATGCAGCTAAAGAATTATATAAAAAAGATACTACTTCTTTTTCTAAATTTTACCACGTTTCAACGGATGAGGTATACGGCTCTTTAGGTGATACTGGTTTATTTACTGAGTCTACCGCTTACGATCCACATAGCCCATATTCGGCATCTAAAGCTAGCTCTGATCATTTTGTAAGGGCATATCATGATACGTATGGTTTGCCTTGTGTTATTTCTAATTGCTCTAATAATTACGGTCCATATCATTTTCCTGAAAAATTATTACCACTTTGTATCAATAATATTAAAAATAATAAACCCTTACCAATTTATGGTAAAGGTGAAAATATCCGTGATTGGCTCTTTGTAGAGGATCATGCACGTGCTATTGATGTTATTTTTCATCAAGCAAAATTAGGAAGTACCTATAATATTGGTGGACATAACGAATGGACTAATATTGATGTCATCAAATTATTATGTGATATGATGGACGAAAAATTAGGAAGAGAAAAAGGTACGAATCAAAAATTAATAACGTATGTAACTGATCGTGCAGGACATGATTTGCGTTATGCTATTGATTCAACTAAGCTTCAAAATGACTTAGGTTGGAAACCATCTTTACAATTTGAAGAAGGTTTATCTAAAACAGTTGACTGGTATTTGCAAAACGAAGAGTGGCTTAATAATGTAACTTCGGGCGTTTACGCTACTTATTACGAAAAACAATACACGAACTAGTTATAAGTTAGGAGTCATAAATGTTTAATTATTGAAATATTTAGAATTCAAAATTTATAATTTTATAATATGGCAAAGCAAGAAGCACTAGCTATACTAACAGATGAGACTATAACTAATAAAATTTATATTATTAGGGGAGAGAAGGTTATGCTTGATTCTGATTTAGCAGAGCTGTATCAAGTAGAAACAAAGCGTTTAAAAGAACAAGTAAAAAGAAACATTGAACGCTTTCCTGAAAAATACATGTTTGAATTAACTCAAATTGAGTTTGATAGTTTGAGGTCGCAAATTGCGACCTCAAAAAAAACAAGAGGTGGAGCAAGATATAATTACTAAACAAAAAATGACTTTTAGCAGCATCACCTTTTTAATTTATTTTTTACCAACGTTTTTATTGGCATATCACCTTACGCCTAATAAATTTAAAAATGCGTGCATACTTTTGTTTAGTATTGTTTTTTATGCGTGGGGTGGACCAAAATTTATTTTTGTTATTTTAGGGACTACATTCTTAGATTTCTTTTTGGTGAATAAAATGCAAGATGCCAAAACAGAAAAAGGAAAAAAACAATTATTAGTTATTTCGCTGTTAATGAATTTAGGCTTATTGTTTTATTTTAAATATTCTAATTTTTTCATTGATAATATTAACGGTGTATTAGGTTTAGCAGGTGTTAAGCCCATTAGTTGGTTAAAAATTGTATTGCCAATCGGTATTTCTTTTTACACTTTTGAAAGTGTAACTTATGTAGTGGACGTTTACAGAGGCATTCATAAACCATTGAAAAACTTTTGGCATTATCAAACGTACATTTTATTATTCCCAAAACTCATTGCTGGGCCTATTGTTCGTTACCATGACATAGCGGATCAAATAACCAATCGTGAAAAAAATTACACACCCGAAGTAAAGTTAAGTGGCTTCTATACATTTTGTATAGGTTTAGCTAAAAAAGTAATCATCGCTAATACCATTGGAGCGCAGGCAGATGATGTATTTAAATTGGATGCATCACAAATAGATACTGCTGCAGCCTGGGTAGGAGCAATCGCTTATACGTTTCAAATATATTTTGACTTTAGTGGATATAGCGACATGGCCATTGGTATTTGTAAGATGATTGGTATTCGTTTACCTGAAAATTTCAATAATCCTTATTTATCGAGCAGTATTACAGAGTTTTGGCGAAGATGGCATATAACACTTGGTGCTTGGATGAAAAATTATTTATACATTCCATTAGGTGGGAATAAAGTTAATTCTAAAGCAAAATTATATCGAAATTTATTTATCGTGTTTTTAGTATCAGGTTTATGGCATGGTGCTAGTTGGAACTTTATTATATGGGGCGCCTTTCACGGGTTGTTTTTAGTGATGGAACGGTTGTTCTTATTAAAAATATACGACAAAACAGGAAAGATTATTTCTACACTACTCACCTTTTTAATTGTAGTTGTGGGTTGGGTTTATTTCAGATTAGAAGATTTAAGTCAGGCCAATCATATTGTGAAAACCATGTTTAGTTTTAATTTCTTTGATGGTAAGTTTACTCCTCATAACGATTTTTATTTTTCTTTGTCATTGGCAATTTTATTTTCATTCTTTGCTTTTATCCCATTTACCAAGTCAATTCAGACAAAGGTTTATGGCGAAGTACATAACACAACATCTAATGTTTTAATGCTAACGCTGTCTATATTATTATTTTATATTTCCTTGAGTTACATAGCAGCACTTGATTTTAATCCATTTATTTATTTTAGATTTTAAGATTTAGATGTTCGCTATGAGGTATAAGATGTTAGATTTTAAACTAATTATTTTTTTAATTATTGGGATGCAATACTCATTTTATGCTCAAAAAACATTAAAGAATTTCGAAGGAAATTTAACCTTTAAAGAATCAGATTACTATACACCTATTTCACGGAAAATATACGACACCATAAATATTTATTATAGTTATGAAGTTGAAAAAACAATTAAAATTGAGCGATTTGCACCAATTAGTTCATTTGATAACGATAGTGAAAACAAATCATTTTTACCAATCATTTTTTTTAAAAACGGAGATAGTTTATTTTTTAAATACCAAGAAAAGTTTAGTACTGTTCCCGATACAGTAATTTCAAAATTATTTCCATTAAGTTTTAAAGATACTATTGATGTTCCTTTTTGTTACCGTATAAGCGAAGATAGTATTAGATGGAAAGACGAAAAAAGAACATTAGAAATTAAAACCGAATGTGATGGAGATGATCGTAATATAAAAACATATCGATTAAGGGATACAACTATTACTTTTCAAGATTATAAAATTGATTGTTATCAATTTGAACAAAAATCAATAATGAGTTATTATAAAAATAAGTTTTTTACTAGAAGAATTTTGCTAGATAAAATCACTCTAATACCAATAGATGTTAGACAATACAACTTCAGAACTAATAGAAGACCTCGTTATAAATCAAAATTAACAGAAAAAAATATTTTAACTTTTCATAAAAAATTAATTAGTATCGAATAACTTGCAATGAAAAAACAACAAAATATATCTACCATCCTTGCATTCGTTGCCTTGCTATTCCCCATGATAGCTGGCTTTATGAAAAAAGATAAAAATCCACACCTCACGGGTATTGTGATCAATAACGTTAATCCAGATTCTACTTTTACCAAAGATCAATGGTTTAGTGGCGAATATCAAAGTTTAAAGGACGATTATAATAATGATCATTGGGCATTTAAAGAAAAATTCGTTCGTTTAAATAATCAATTTTATTACGATGCCTTTAATCAGTTACGTGTAAATGGTTTTGTATCAGGGAAAGAAAACTATGTGTATAGCGAAGGATATATTTTTTCTGCCTATGGCGATGATTATGTAGGTGATGAAAAAATAAAAACAAAACTAGAAAAAGCAAAAGTTGTTCAAGATTCGCTTAAGAAAAAAGGTATTGATTTACTACTGGTATTTGCACCAGGTAAAGGGGAATATTGCATTGAACAAATTGAAGATAAATACAAGCATGCTGTTACAAAAACAAATTACCAAGAATATATTTCTGTATCTAAAGGCTTAGGAATTAATGTGCTTGATTTAAAAGCATATTTTCAAAAATTAAAACCAACAACACCTTACCCTTTATTCCCTCAGTTTGGGCATCATTGGAGCTATTACGGGGAATGCATCGCCGTAGACACAATTATTGGGCACATCGAAAAATTGCATCATTGTGATTTACCAGATATTACTTGGAAAAACATTGAAGTAGTTGATACAGCTCGTAGTAGAGATGCTGATGTATTAAAAAGCATGAATTTATATTCTAATCCTAAACAGTTAATGAAATTGGCCTATCCCGAAATATTATTTGAACAAGATACGTTGAAAAATGTAACTAGAGTTCTTACCATAGCCGATAGCTATTGGTACGGCCCAGTATATTTAGGAGTGCCT
>JANYGR010000280.1 GCA_025359355.1 Bacteroidota bacterium
GTGATGTGCTAATTGTTGTTCCATCGTCCAATACATATATTTGTAATTAGAGTTACAAACAACGGTTTCTGTGCTATTTTCAGGTTTAATGGCTACTTCTAATTTTATATCTACATTCTTATTTCCCGAGTATTCTAAATAAGGAAATACTTTTGGTTCTTGGACATAACCTTTTGTTCTGAAAGGTTCCAAAGCATCTAACGTTACAATCCATGGGGAAATTGTACTAGCGAAATTCTTTGCCAAAAATGGCCCTAATGGTACATATTCCCATGTTTGAATATCTCTCGCGCTCCAATCATTAAATAATACCATTCCAAAAATATAATCGTCGGCTTTTTCTGTACTTATACATTCGCCTAATTTGGTTGATTTTCCAACGATATAGGCTGTTTCCAATTCAAAATCCAATAATTTACATGGTCCAAAGGTTGGAAATTCAGCGTCGGCAGGTTTTTGTTGACCTTTTGGGCGGTGAAAAGAATGTCCGCTTACACAAATACTAGATGCACGCCCATGATAACCAACAGGAATGTATTTCCAATTTGGCATCAACGCATTTTTAGGATCTCTAATCATTGTTCCAATATTCGTTGCATGATCGATGCTGCTATAAAAATCAGTGTAATCGCCTACCTTAACTGGTAATAAATTTTCTGCGTCTTGTAATTGTACAAATGCAGCAGTGTATTTTTGATTTTTATCTTTATTACTTTCTTTAAATAGTTCGATAATTTCTAATCGAACCGCAGAAGTAACCGCTTTGCCTAAAGAAATAAAATCGTTTAAATAGGTATTTAATAAAGTCGATTTATCAAAACCTGTAATACTTGCAAAAGCCCCTAAATTAGCTAAAACAGACAAGTCAATGATTGTATCGCCAATACGAGTAGCAACAGCTACTTGCTGTGTTTGATGATATTTAATAACTCCAAATGGAATATTTTGAATTGAAAAATCAGAATCTGCTGAAATAGAAATCCAGCTTTGTATAGAAGAATTCATGAGTATATATTTTGCACGAATATACTCTCATTAAATTTAATATGAAAAAAGAAATATTGACTTAAGATATTATTTCAACTGTTCGATAATGGCCTCAATGCTCATACCATCAGCTTCTGCCTTATAATTACGAATAATACGATGTCTCAAAATAGAATTCGCAACCGCTTTTACATCTTCAATATCAGGGCTATATTTTCCATTAATAACGGCATGGCATTTTGCTCCTAATACCAAAAACTGTGACGCACGTGGACCTGCACCCCAAGCTAAATATTTTTTCGTCACATCAGCACTAAACTCAGAGTTTAAACGCGTTTTGTTTACCAATTTCACAGCATACTCCAATACATTATCTGCTACTGGTATTTTACGAATTAGGTTTTGGAAAAAGATGATCTCCTCTCCCGAAATGATTTTTTTTAATTCTACTTTTTTATCAGTCGTTGTGTTTTTAACTACTTCTAACTCTTCGGCAAAGCTTGGATAATCCAACCACACATTAAACATAAAACGATCGAGTTGAGCTTCCGGTAAAGGATACGTTCCTTCTTGCTCAATAGGGTTTTGTGTAGCCAATACAAAGAAAGGATTTCCTAATTCGTATTTTTTACCAGCTGCTGTGACACAACGTTCTTGCATAGCTTCTAATAAAGCCGCTTGAGTTTTAGGTGGTGTACGATTAATTTCATCTGCCAATACAATGTTTGCAAATAAAGGCCCTTTAATAAATTTGAAATTACGTTGTTCATCTAATATCTCAGAGCCTACGATGTCGCTCGGCATTAAATCTGGTGTAAATTGTATACGACTAAACGATAACCCTAATACATCAGAAATGGTGTTAACTAGCAATGTTTTAGCCAAACCCGGAACACCCACTAATAAACAATGACCTCTACAAAAAATGGAAATCAATACATTTTTAATGGTATCATTTTGCCCAACTATCACTTTAGCAATTTCAGCATTCAGTTCTTTATACTTTACTACAAAGGCATCTATGGCTTCAACGTCGTTTTTATATTCCATGGTATTAATTCAAAAATTAAAATTCTTTTTATTATGGATTGATGGTCCAATTATATTCTAGCTTACAGGTATTGAACTCGTTATCAATTTTAATGTATGTGTTTTTAGATTTTTTAGCGATCCAATCTGTAATAGCCGTTTTTTGGTGAGCGAAAGTTGCCATGTTTAATAACTTGATGTAATCATCTTTCATGTTTGCCTTATGAGGTTCCGTTCTAGACTTCAAATACAATATTCTCCACGCTTGCTTCGCATCAGCTCCAGTATATTGAATAACAGGGCTTACATCTCCCACCTTCATTTCATTCTCAAACATAAATACTAATTTCGGATCCATTTGTCCAACATCTTCTAATTCCCATTTAATACTGTTAGTTGCAGGGTTTAATAATAAGCCTCCGTTTTGTTTAGTATCCTTATCATCGCTATATTTTAAAGCGGCATCTTTAAATGAAATCTCTCCATTTAATATTTTAGTTCTGATGGAATCAATTTGTTGCCTAGCTTTAAATACATCTGCTGATGATACTTTCGGCGACATTAAAATGTGGCGTACATCAACGGATTCTCCTTTACGAGCAACTAATTGTATAAAGTGAAAACCATACGTTGTACTAAATATTTCTGACACTTCACCTGCTTTTAATCTAAACGCTACTGCTTCAAACTCAGGTACAAATTGTCCACGCATTACCGATTCGTAGCGTCCACCATTTTTAGCTGACCCTGGATCTTCGCTGTATAAAGCCGCTAATACACTCATACTTTCACCTTTTAATACGCGTTGCCTGTATACTTCCAATTGCTCCCGTACCTGTATTTTTTCTTCATCAGTAACGGGTGGATTTTTTACGAGATGTCCTATTTCCAGTTCCGAATTCACTAAAGGTAAACTATCAATAGGTACTGTATTAAAATAAGTACGTACTTCGTTAGGTGTTAATTTAGTTTCCCCTGTAATTTTTTGTTGCATTTTTTGAGCCATCAATTGATTTCTAACATCGTCTCTTAACTCATCTTTAAATACAGAAATTCGTTTTCCGTAAAACTCTTCAAATTTTTCTTCGCTACCAAGCATTCCTACATAATATTGAATACGACGATTTAACTCTCCATCAACTTCCCCGTCAGAAACCGTAACGCTATCTCTATCTGCTTGCGCCAACAATAATTTTTGAAATAATAAGTCTTCAAACACTTTACATTTTGA
>JANYGR010000292.1 GCA_025359355.1 Bacteroidota bacterium
TTTTACTGCTAAGTCAACTCCTTATGTTGCAAGTTGAAAGAGTTTGATTGTTGGCTCAAGCGTTTTGTATGTGAAATAAGGAAAATATTACACGAGTTGAAAGAGTTTTACTGCTAGGTTAACTACTTATGTTGCAAGTTAAAAGAGTTTGATTGTTGGCTCAAGCGTTTTGTATGTGAAATAAGGAAAATATTGGGAGTGTAAAACAAACTGTGTCAGATTGTTTTTTTATATTAAAAAAATAGATAACTTGCTAATCTGAACGCATACGTTACCTACTATAAAAATTACATGCTTTAACTCCTTTTAACAACTCACTCAATTGGTTAAGGAAGCTACACACGCAAGTAAATTGCTACGCAGCAGATTTTGAAGTTGCCTGCATTATATTGAAGCTACATAGTAAATTATGAAGCTACGTACCCACTTTGATAATTACATACACTTTTTTGTAGTTACGTACCCGTTTTTATAGTTACATATACTATTTTGTAGCTACGTAGTATATTTTGAAACTACCTATACTATTGCGACGTTACGTGGACGTTTTTGTAACGGCGTAACTGTTTTTGTAGTTACCTGCACTTTTTTGCAAAACGGTATACTTTTAAAAAGAAGTTAGCCGTTTGATAGTTTATAGAAAAAAGAGTAGATTTATGAAACGAAAAAGAGCTAAAAAACTAAGCAAAGCTGGTGAAAAATGCAAGATTTGCTTTAAAAAACTAAGGCTATAAGTAAGTTAGCAGTAATGCACCAGGACAAAACCGACAAAATGAAATTAAGCCACGACACATATCATATATCGACTAACTTGACAAAGGAAGAAATTCTTTCAATCCTAAATGACAGGACATTAAAGAAAACGTCTTTAATAACAGAAAAAACTAACAAAGATTTTATTGGTCAAATAAACGGCGATACGTTTGCAGTTATTGATTCTGCAATTAGAATTGGTGCTGCCTGTGTAATAAATGGGCGCATCGACAATTCTAATATTGTCTTAAATACAAATCTGCATAAAGCGTTCCAATTACTTTTTTGGTTTTGGTTAATTGCATTAATTTGTGTTATTACTTTTTTTTCACTTAAAAACTTTGACTTGCTTAAATATCTAGAAACAACTTTGACACTACTTATTGGAGCAGTTATTTTTAGAGCAGTTATTCACTTCGTTTACTTACAATCAAGAAACAATGCTGTCAAGAAACTCAAAGGAATTTTAAACGTAAAAAGCTAAGAGTGGCGCACAACTGCTAACACAACCTACCAGTAATGCGGACTGACACCAAAGCATTTGCAAATTTCAAGGTCGCTCCGCGAAGGTTATTTTCATTTTGCAAATGTCCAAAAAGCAGTTAGCTTTGTTAAAAGCTTTTCGGTAGACGAGTGCATTGAGCCGCACTACTGGTAGCTCGAAAACGTTATATATAATGCGTGCTGAAAATTCCATTGAAACATCTTCGTGTGGCAATGAACATTTTCGGCAGACAAAAAATTAACGTTTGACAAGAAATTACACATATACAATTTGTACCAAGACAACTAGCCGTTGTTCTGAACTACGTAGTTACAAAAACAACTCCCCTTCTCATTTAGCACATTGTATTTTGTCCCTCGCAGACATCAACGCAAATTACAAAATCCAAAGAGCTAAACTTTCCTTCCAAAAACAAAGCAGTGTGCTTCGCACTTTTTGCGCATCTCGCTCCGCTCAATCAAAAGCGCAAACCACAGGCGTTCGGTATTTTTATTTTGATGATAGCTAAAAAAGAAACTTATACAAAAACTCAATTAAAATTAATATATTTACTTAAATAACAAATCTCAATTATGAAAAAACTAATATTTAATGTACTTTTCAGTGTAATCGCAATTAATGTTTTTGCGCAAATATCAATTCCAGCAGATAGTTCATTTTATTACAATGCAAATGGAACAAAAAATTGGTGGTATCTGCAAAAAGATGTTTTTCTATACCGAATGAATTCAGGTACATGTTATACTATGTCCCCAAGTCCAGTTATTGATTTTAGCGAACATTTATGCGCCACAGTTAGAAAACAAAATAGAGTTAAATTTAATGCTACTGCAACTCCAATGCAAAAAGCACTTCTAATTAATTCGGTTTCATCTGCAATCGGATTTGAAAGTGCTGGTATCGCAATGTCTCAAATGAAAAATGCAAGTTACTCCGTGAGTGCATTTATTGAAACAAATGATATAATCTTAGTGAGATTTACTAATGCTAAATTAATCAATGAAGCAAGTCTTGCTAATTTCATGAAACGTAATAATCTATCTTTATATCATCAACCTGATGCAACGCTTCCAAATGCAAATAGTTGGACATTCCTATTTAAAATAAACAATAACCCAAGCGGAACTCCATTTGGTGATGTTTTCAAAATTGCACAATATGTTTTCACAAATGAAGTTGGCTTTGTAACTAATAGTGAGCCTGATATGAAAATATACGAACCTCACACTTGTGAAATTGTAACTGAATTTGCTAATAATTCAGCGGCAGGTAATCCTGATGGATTATGGCATATAAGAAACCAAGGTCTTCCTGCTTATGGAGGCGCTTCTGGTACAGCAGGTTCAGATGCTAAAATTTGTGAATGTTGGGGAGAGGGTTATCATGGAGAAAATATTAAAGTTGCAGTTATCGATTTTAATGGATATGATTATTCTCATCCTGAAATGACAGGGCAATTTTTAAACGGTTGGGATTGCGTTAATAATGTTGCTATTACAACTACAAAATATAATGTTAATGCCAGTCATGGTATGGAGGTTGCGAGTGTGATTGCTGCAAGTGCAAATAATAATAGTACTTATAACACCGTAGGCGTTGCATATAACAGCAAAATTTTACCTTATATAATAGATGGTAGTTCAAGTAGTGCTATTTTAGCTATTCAAAAAGCAGTCTCAGATGGGGCTCATATAATTAATATGAGTTGGGGATCTTCTACCGCAAGCGCAGCATCAAGTTCTGTATTTTATTCAGATATTCAAAATGCAGTAACTCTTGGTCGTGGTGGCTTAGGTTGTTTTGTAGTTGCATCAACAGGTAATAATAATGCAAATGGTAAATTTTTTCCCGCCGCAGATTTTAATGTATTTGGAGTAGGTGCTACCGATGCCTCAGATTATAGAGGTGTTCTTCCTCAATGGGGATGGACTGGTGGCAGTAACTATTGGACTCCAGTTACTGGAGAACCTGCAAGATATAATGTAGTAGCACCCGGAACAAGAATATTTACTGCATATACTCAAACCCCTCTAAGTTCTCCTACTTACATACAAAATCAACAAAACGGAACATCCTTTGCCGCACCAATTGTAGCGGGTATTGGAGCTATCTTATTAAGTAAAAACCCAACCTTAACAGAAGCTCAAATAAGAACTGCTATTCAAGGCAATACTGATTTGGTTAAACCTTTTCTTAATGGAAACTATTCGCTTTACTCTTTTTTACCAGGATATTCTGACCAAACTTTCTACGGAAGAGTAAATTGTTTTAAAGCTATATCTTCTGTTGCTGTTGGAGTTCAAGAGTATTCAAAAGAAAACATAGGTGTTCAAATTACCAATTTAAGTCAAAATGAATTGGGTGTTTTCTTTACTAAAGGATTTAATGACAATGGTAGTAGCCTATTTGTTTATGATATATCTGGTAAACTGATTACAAATATTGAAATCGAAAAAAATGCCAACAGTTATATGTTAAGTACAAATAATTATGCACAAGGTATGTATATAATTAAAGTACTAAATAAATCTAAAATAAACGGGCAATCTTTTAAATTTATAAAATAACAATAAACCATTCTAATCGCATTAGCCAATCGGCTAATGCGATTTTATTATGAAACTCATACTAATCATATTTATAATAAGTTTAACAAACATTTTGGTATCCCAAAATGCTTTTTTGAAATTTTATAACAAAGACGGCAATTATAAATTAAGTTTTGATAGAGGATTACAATTATTAGAAGTATCAGACGGCTATATAATTATGGGTTTTAATGAAGAAGATCAAGAATATATTAAAACAGGAATACCATCCGTTTGCGACACAACCAGACCAATGTTTATTAAAGTTGATAAACAAGGTAATCTATTATGGAATAAACGATATGAAAATAACACTTGTTTTTTTTACACAAAAAATTTTATAAAAAATACAAACAATGAATACATTGGCGTAGGTAATAGTTTGACCAAAGGAGATACCTGTGGTTTCTCTTCAACTCCATATCTTGTAGATAACCAATTGTATATGCAGAAAATAAATGATAATGGAGATTTAATTTGGCAGAAAACGATTGGTGAATCTATTAGTAAAACTGTTCAAAATGCAAATAGTATTGTCAATACAAACGATGGAAATTATTTTATAATTGGGCAAGATAACTCTTATACATGGCTGTTAAAAATTAATGAACAAGGCGATACTCTGTG
>JANYGR010000321.1 GCA_025359355.1 Bacteroidota bacterium
TTATTGTAATTATCTGAAGCTCTAGCATCTGTATTACCAACTAAATCAATCATTAGCATTGGATATTTTTTTAGAACTTCTAAATTTTTAGCTAAAACAAGTTCGGCATCCGCTCTCACAGCAAATTTATTTAGATCAAAATAAATTGGCGTTACATCAAACCCTAAAGCAATCAATTGGTCTTTTGTTAATTGTCCAGAAATCGTATTAATATCAATTCCTTTAGGAGGTAAAGAATCTTTAGGATGTATTTTAAATTCAGATACAATTTGCTTACATGACACTAAAGGCTCTATGCAGCTATCACACCAACTTACAACTCGTAATTTAACAGTGTATGTACCGTTTGTTTTAAAATCATAATTAATGACTGACTCTTTTACAATGTTTGTGTCTTCACCTACAATCCAAGTATAATCAAGTACTTTATTCTTGATAGCGTCATTCAATTCAAAAGCATATTGCTGTTTAAAGTCATGCGGATCCGTGTCTGTTGACGTGATGTTAATCCATTCGCTTTCAGTATTTGGGCATTCTTTGTGACTTGAAGGATTAAAATTAATTTTATAAATATCCATATCACCTTTTCCGCCCATTCTGTTTGAAGCAAAATACCCTGATTGATTCGTAGAAGTATTTGTATAAAAAATATCATGCCCTACAGAATTCATTGGCTTACCCATATTTACAGGCTCTGTCCAGTTACCATTTTCGTATGTTGATTTAAAGATGTCGTAACTGCCATAACCAAGATGTCCATTAGATGAAAAATATAATATCTTACCATCCTCAGAAATATATGGAGCATCCTCATCTAATGCAGTGTTAATGGTTGTTCCTAAATTTTCAGGATCTCCCCATGTTCCATCTTCATTTTTATTTACTTTGTAAATATCATTCCCTCCTACTCCACCCTTTGCTTCTTCGCTAGTAAAATATAGGGTTTTGCCGTCTTTAGTTAAATAAGCATGATTTTGATAATAATCTAAATTTACTTTTTTAGATAATTTTTTTGGTTCTTTCGTTTCTTGATTCATTTCTGTTTCGTACAGCTTACTATTACGATACACAAATAATTTTTTACCATCAGGGCTCATCGACACAATAGATTCATGTCCTTTTTTGAAAGAAGATTTTAAATACAAATCAGGAATAGTATAACGTCGTGGGGAACTATAACTACCGTTTTCATACTTTGACGAATACATACTTTCAAAATATTTTCCATCCAATGAATTTATTTTTTCTTTTTTATCATCCTTACGTTTAGATGTAAATATTAAATCATTGTTAGAAGTAATAACAGGTACGTATTCAGGGGCAGTAGTATTTATTTTTGATCCCAAATTTGCTACATAATATACTTTAGGATTTGTGGTTTCCGTATGTGCTTTTGCATAATTACAATCTTCAATTTGTTTTTCTAACTCCAGTTTAAAACGTTTATTATCATCTTCTAAAGCATCATAACGTTTCATTTTATTATAGTTAGTAAGTGCTTTATCAAACTGCTCATAATAATGATATGTTTTACCTAAGGCATAAAACATATCCTCTAATGTATCCTTGGGACTTAATTTTTCTGCTTTTTCAAGGTATGGTAAGGCTTCTTCATATTTACCCATAAATTCAGATAAAGTAATACCTAAGCCTATGTTTGCTTTATAACTATTACTATCAATAGCGTATGCCTTCAAATAATATTCGCGCGCTTTTGCTAAATCTCCTTTAGTTGTTTGCTGACCCGCTTTGCGTATATATTTATTTAATGGCGAGCATCCAATTAAGTATATGCTTATCATTAATAGTATAAATTGCTTCATAGTTTTAAAATTTTATTAAAGATAAAAATATATTTTTATCAGGCTATCCTAATTTGATATAATAATATAACGTTGTACTGGATTACCTCCCTCATTAGGCTTCAATTTTTCTACAAAATACCGTTCAAAATGCCTATTAATACTCATTATTTATTAACTGATTGCATTTGCTTTTAAACTTATTTTCATTGACATTTAATAAAACATACACAACATCATTATGATTCGATTATTACTTATTTCATCAAGCCTTATTTTATGCAACTATCTTTTTGCACAAAAAAATAATTCAGCAAATGCGATACAGATTAAATGTACTGGTTTTGCAATTTCTAAACCCTTAAGTGAATTAACCAATAATACGGATTACGACGATGTTGAAACCGCTGATAAAAAGGAAGTAGAAATTCGTCGCCAAAAACCTGCGAATGTCAACAAAAATGCTTTGCCAACTGGTAAAGATTTAGCTGCTCAAACAACACATGGACAAAAATCCATGTCAGCTCCAATTGCCAATTGGCAAGGTTTATCAGGCTCTGGTTATCCACCTGATCCATCTGGAGCTGCCAGTGCCAATTATTATTTTCAGGCTGTAAATACACAATATAAAGTATACACAAAAACCGGAGGAAACATTACTGGCGGTGGACCTTTTAATTTAAGTGCGTTGTGGGCCGGTAGTACAGATGATGGAGATCCAATTGTATTATATGATAAATATGCCGATAGATGGTTTATGTCGCAATTTAATGGAAATGATAAATTATTAATCGCTGTTTCTACTAGTTCCAATCCTGTTGGCGCTTACTATACTTACACCTTTGTTCCAATTGCAGGAACTTTCCCTGATTACCCAAAATATTCTATTTGGTCGGATGGCTATTACTTTAGCTCAAATACGGGGGCGCCTTTTAAAATTGGGGCTTTAGACAGAACAAAAATCTTAGCAGGAAATCCAGCAGCAACCATGATTTCCTTAGATGTTCCCACAACTCCAAACAATGGTTTCTTTTGCCCATTAACTGCTGATGCAGATGGACAACTTCCTCCTTATGGAACACCTTGTCCTGCTTTTACTCAGGAAGACGATACTTGGTCTACTGGCGGAGTAGATCAGCTTCATATATTTAAAATAGCCATTGACTGGGTTACACCTGCCAATTCATCCGTCATATTAGATCAAACATTACCAACCACTCCTTTCAACGAAAGTTTTACTTCTACTTGGGATGATATTGCCCAGCCTGGAACTACGCAAAAATTGGATGCCATAGACGGTGTTTTAATGTATAGGGCTCAGTATCGTCGCTGGACAGGCTATAACTCTGTGGTGCTTTGTCATGCTGTGATTGTTGACCCAACAACTAAACAAACTGGTTTACGCTGGTACGAATTAAGACAAAATACGACTACAGGCGTATGGAGTATTTATCAGCAAAGTACGTATTCTCCCGACTTACATTACCGATGGATGGGCAGTATCGCTATGGATGATAATGGAAGTATTGGATTAGGCTATGCAGTATCTAGCAGTACCGTATCTCCTTCGTTACGCTATACCGGTAGAAACTCATCTGATCCTTTAGGGCAAATGACCTATTCAGAAACCATTGCCATTGCTGGTTCAGGAGCACAATCTGGCATTAACCGTTTTGGCGATTACTCACAAACATCTTTAGATCCAGATGGCATTACATTTTGGCATACGGGTGAATACCTTATTGGTGGCGGTATCAGAACTCGTATTTTTTCATTTCAAATACCAACGGCTCTTGCTACAAGTATTAACGAAGATTTAACGAAAACAGATTTAATATTATTTCAAAATGAAAACCACATCAACGTTAAAGGTATTCGTTTACCAAACAATGAAGAAATGCAACTTACCTTATTTAGCATAGATGGTAAAGAAATCAGTTCTCAAAAGATTCAGCCAACTAATAATTACTTAGATGCTGATATATCAATTACCAATCTAAGCAAAGGGACTTATTTAGTACGTATAGGCAATGAGCAATTTCAAAAAGTAAAAAAAATTATCATTAATTAATTAATTGTCTATATTATAGTACTAATTATGCGTTATCTCTTTTTCTTGTCGAGTTTTTTTATTTTTGGTGCTTGTCAAACAGCCAAGCCTATTAAAACCAAGGAACCTATTGCTTTAGAAACTACTGCTACTGTCGAGGATCCAACTTTTACTTACGGTAAGGTGACTCATTTGATTAACACTAATCAATGCACCAGCATTATTGTTATAAATAAAGATGCCGGAAGCAACAATGAATTGATATTACTCCCCAAAGACTTATTACCTGAAGATCTAAGCAAAGAAGGGACTGAACTTAAATTTCATTATCGTCCTCTTAAAATGAAGAACCCCGAAGGTTGCTTAAAAGGCATACCGGTAGCTTTAACTGAAGTTACCAAACGATAATTTTTCACAACCTGCATCTTATATATTAAGTCATCGTACTCTACGAATATTTTGCCTGTTTATATATTTCGTAAAAAAACACCCTATTTTTAACCTAATACAACTCAAAAGCATTAATTTTGTAGTATGATACAACGTAAGCAAACCCTGTTTTTATTAGCCGTATTTATTATTGCTATTATAATGATTTTTATACCGTTCCAAGTCCTATTAACTAGCGGAGAAAGTTGGAACATTGCTTTAATAGCTGGTAATAGCTGGATTATTTTGAATTCGAATATGTACTACCCCAATATTTTAAATTTACTCATCATTGTCATATCCATCTTCATTATTTTTAAATACAAAAATCGCCCTCTACAATATAAACTTTCCAATGTTATTGCCTTATTGAATATATTTATGGTTGGCTTATTCTTTTTATTGCCATTTACTGATGCTAATCCTGGAGAAAGCATCAAATATGCTTTTGGTTCCTTTTTACCAATTTTAAGTATGGGTTTTGCTTTTTTAGCCGCTCATTTTATAAAAAAAGACGAGCAATTGGTTAGAAACTCAGATCGTATTAGATAAAATTTTCCTACTTTTAGGTCATGCTGTCCCGATAGCTATCGGGATGTTTCAGCATCTCACGAGACCCTGAATTGTAAAATCGGCGGAGCCAAACAAGTTCATGGTGACTTTTACCCCATCATCAAATTTTATATTGTTGATAAACAGGTGCTTTTTTGAACATTTGCCCACTTTTCGACTAAAAAAGTTTCCTTTTTGATAGTTTTTATTAAAAAATGATACTTTTGTCTCCACTAACTAAAACAATCAAAAATGAAATTAACCGAAATTCAAGATTTAATTAAATTTGTTTCAAAGAGCGGGGTAAATGAAGTAGAATTAGAAACCAAAGAAGTTAAAATTGTTATCCGTACTGGTAAGCAGGCGGCTCCTGTGGTTTATCAATCTGCTCCACAACAACAATACATGCAAGCTCCGGCTCAACAAAACATTGCTTCACCAGCTGTTGCCAATCCTGTTGCCGAATCAGCTACACCAACTGCTGCAAGTACAGCAAGTGCTGCTGAAGCTAAATACATCACTATCAAATCGCCAATGATTGGTACATTCTACCGTTCTGCTGGGCCAGACAAACCTGTGTTTGTAAATGTAGGTGATGAAGTTGAAGTAGGGAAACCTGTTTGTATCATCGAAGCGATGAAGTTATTTAACGAAATTGAAAGTGAGTTCAAAGGGAAAATCGTTAAAGTATTGGTAAACGATGCTACTCCAGTTGAGTATGATCAACCTTTATTCTTAGTAGATCCTTCGTAAAACGACGAATTAAGAAGGTAGATTGACGATTTGAAAATTTACCACAGTAAAAATTATTTGTAAACTGATTTGCCGTTTAAGATTTTAAAAATCGTAAATCGTAAATCGTAAAATCGTAAATCGAGAGATGTTTAAAAAAATATTAATTGCCAATCGTGGCGAAATTGCTTTACGTGTGATAAGAACATGTAAAGAAATGGGGATTAAAACAGTTGCCGTATATTCTACTGCCGATAAGGATTCCTTACACGTAAAATTTGCAGACGAAGCAGTTTGTATTGGGCCACCGCCTAGTAAAGACAGCTACTTAAGTATGTCGAATATTATTGCGGCAGCAGAAATTACCAATGCTGATGCTATACATCCAGGTTATGGTTTCTTAAGTGAAAACGCAAAATTTTCTGAAATTTGCCGTCAAAACAATATTAAGTTTATTGGCGCATCTCCCGAAATGATTAACCAAATGGGAGATAAGAGTAATGCCAAAGCAACGATGATTGCTGCTGGTGTACCTTGCGTGCCAGGTTCAGTAGGTTTATTGGATAGCGTTGAGCAAGGAAAAGAATTAGCTAAAGATATTAAGTATCCTGTTATCATTAAAGCTACCGCTGGTGGTGGTGGAAAAGGGATGCGTATTATTTGGAAAGAAGAAGATTTTCAAGCAGCCTGGGATAGCGCTGTACACGAAGCAACTGCTGCTTTTGGTAACGGTGCCATGTACATGGAAAAATACATTGAAGAGCCTCGCCATATCGAAATTCAGATTGTAGGTGATGCGCATGGAAAGGCTTGCCACTTAAGTGAGCGTGACTGTTCGGTACAACGTCGTCACCAAAAATTAGTAGAAGAAACGCCTTCTCCATTTATGACTCCTGAATTGCGCGAAGCAATGGGTGATGCTGCTGTTAAAGCTGCTTTATCTATTGGTTACGAAGGTGTAGGAACTATCGAATTTTTAGTTGACAAACACCGTAATTTCTATTTTATGGAAATGAATACTCGTATTCAGGTGGAGCACCCAATTACAGAAGAAGTAATTAACTACGACTTAATACGCGAACAAATTTTAGTAGCTGCTGGTGTGCCTATTAGTGGTAAAAACTACTACCCACAATTGCATGCGATTGAATGCCGTATTAATGCAGAAGATCCATTCAAAAACTTTGCACCATCTCCAGGTGTTATTACTACTTTACATACTCCTGGCGGACATGGTATACGTGTAGATTCGCACGTGTATAGTGGATACCGTATACCGCCAAATTACGATAGTATGGTAGGTAAATTAATTACAGTAGCACAAACTCGTGAAGAAGCCATTGCAAAAATGCACCGTGCTTTAAGTGAGTATGTGATTGAAGGTGTAAAAACTACTATTCCGTTCCACATTAAATTAATGCAAAACGAAGATTTTAAAGCAGGTAATTATACTACCAAGTTTATGGAAACTTGGGATTTTAATAAAGCTTAAAATTAATACTAATATAAAAAAGCCTTTCGATCCCGATCACTATCGGGAGAAAGGCTTTTTCATTTTTATTAACCCTAGTAAAGTCAAGGACAGAAAAGTGCTATGCAAGCTTATTTTATGGTAAAACAGAGCACTCAGAATAATACGATTTAAAAAAATAGACTGAGTGAAAAAATAAACTTAGCCATCATATTTTGTTTTAAAATCGATTTGTATTGGCTTTCAAGGTTTTTGTCCCAACTTAAAGTATACGCCGTATAATTACTAATGAAGTATTTCGTACACTCAATATTTTTACCAATAGCAAAGTCCATAATCTCTTGCCTAAGCTGTCTTTTAACTACTCTCCTTCTTTTGCCGAACCAATATCGATGAATATAAAGATCGGGTGCGCCTAAGTAGTGTATTGTCTCGTGAGCTATTGTTGCAGATTTATTATCGCCAATAAATATTTTACGACCTTCGGTAAAACCTAAAATTTTACTTTTTTTCAATTTCAATAAATGAATCATTAAAAGTTTATTGTCGGATTGATTGAAACTTAATTTATTGTTAAGTAATTTAATGACTGAAGTATCTCTTATTTGTTGTGCCAATGAATCGAAAAGTCGTTTATTCCAATCCACACTTTCTATTTTTTCTTCTTGTGTTTTAGTCTTCTTACTTGTTACCACATTAAAAAAGTGTTTTCTCATCAATGTTTGTAAGCTTTTACTAGGTAGTTTATGTATAAAATAATGTTTTAACGAGGTATCTTTATTAACCAACCAATGTTCTTTGAAAACTAGATTTTGACCTCTTTCGTGAGCTTCTGTGGATAGCCAGTTAAACGCTTTTTTTGATTCACGTGAAAATGAATTTGTGATAGAAGTGTCTTCTGCTCTACTAGAACTTTGCGTAACAATAAAATGATAAACGTTTACGGTATCTTTGATTGGAGTAGACCGAATATTTACTGGGATTTTAACAAGAAAACATGAATGAAGTAAGAGTGTCGAGTAAATAAATAAAAGTCGTTTTAATATATTTAAAAAAATCACAATATATAGTCTCGTTCTTAGTAATTTAAAATGTATAAATGCCTTGTTCGTCTGCGAGCATAAGATATAACCGATATTAGGTGTAGTTATTTCATTATAAAACAAAATCCGAGTTGTCCTGTTATGCCTGATTGTCTTAGCGAATTAGCTTTAATTATTTCTGCTGGTCTAAAAGACATTTTTTTCCAAGAAGGATTTGTTATGTCGTATTCGTATTCAATGATGCAAGTTAGTCCTATTCTACCAATTTTTATTTTTGGTTGAATACCTACCTTTGGAGAAAAAAAATAATTTTTCTGTCGGATTAAATCATTTGAATAAAGTCTAGTTCTACCAGTATTAAAACCGATATAGTAATTTAAACTAAAATTTTTTAAACTTTTCACAAGAGTCCGCCCGCAAGCAAAACTAAAAACATAACCAGAAATTTTTCCTGTTAATGTGTCTTGAATTTTAATTGATTGTGGTAGGATTTGATTATAAATAAAATGACCATAAAACCCTCCCTTTCTTTGAACAGGAAAATAACCACTTATTCCAATTCCAACTGTTTGTAATGGCATATTTAATTCAATAGAATTAATTGTATTTAACTGTTTGTAAAAGTCTTGCGAGTAAACTCTATAACCATAATATAAGTCAAACGAATTCAACCCATGATTCTTGTCGTTTTGAGCTGTCAAACTAACCGTTACGAAAGTCATTAATATTACAAACGTTTTTGTTTTCATAATTACGCCTAACGGTTAATAGCTAGAACTTTTACAGTTCAATGCACTCGTCAACCGAATACTAATAACAAAGATAAAATGTTTCTACGCATTTGCAAGGCAATAAAAAAACTCCTTTCGGAGCATTCTTACATTTTATTTTTTCTTAACTAATTTAGCGGGGTCATCTTTACCAACAAAACACTGATAAACGATTACTTCTTTTTTCATTACTTCAAAAATTAACAGATACGGAAATGGCTTTATAACCTTGGTACGGTAGTTATCGTATTTGATTTGATAACCTAATGGATTAACTGTTATATCTTGTAAAGCAACGTCAATAGCATCAGAAAATTTATAACCTAAATTTTCTTGTATTTTCTCGTATTGGTAAGCTATTTCTACAATCTCAGCTTTCGCTGTTTCCTTTACAACTAACTTATACTTCATTTTTTAAGCTTAGCTGATATCGCTTTTTTAACTTCTTGGGCTGTATAAGATTTACTCTTACCTTCTAAATGATCTTTACGACGTTTATTTAACTCTTTTACTTGTTCTGGAGTAAATGGAAAATCAGCCTCGGAAGAATGAATATGAGATTCTAAAATAGTGTACACCGCTTTCAAAATTTTCTCATCCGCCATTTCAATAAACTCGTGAGTTTTTTTTCTTAATGCTATTGATGTCATAATGGAGTTGGTTATTACGTTGATAAACAAATTTACTCATTTTGCAATTAATAGCGGGGCGAAACATTGCATTTATTTTTTGTTCACCTAACCACTTCCAATAGGTATAGTATACAATAAAGCTGAGCATGGCAACAAGAACGATGTGCTTTTCCGAAGCATTACAAATGCTTCGAAGCGAGTATGCTTTATACTTCCGTATGATGCCGCAGCATTACAAATGTCAAGTAGGCAAGGGCATTTCAGCCCAAGCCTCTCACAGAACCGTACGTGATACTCTCGCATCATACGGCTCTTGTTATGCTATCAAATAGTTTTAAAAAGCGTCCAATGATAAAACATAGTTGGATAACTTTCTTTTAT
>JANYGR010000327.1 GCA_025359355.1 Bacteroidota bacterium
GAATTAGCCGACAGTAGAAGGCTTTTAGCAGAAGAACAAAAAGAAATTATTGAAGAAAAACAAAAAGAAATTCTGGACAGTATTCATTATGCCAAGCGCATACAACAAGCTATGCTTACAAGTGAAAGTTATTTTGACGAACATTTAAACGCAGACTATTTTATTTACTACCAACCCAAAGATATTGTGAGTGGCGATTTTTATTGGGCAGTAGCACACCATAATAAATTTTACATTGCTACAGCTGATTGCACTGGACATGGCGTACCTGGAGCATTTATGAGTTTGCTCAACATTAGTTTTTTAAATGAAAATGTTATTGAACGAAACTTACAAAATCCAGCACAAATACTTAATGAACAACGCAAAGAAATTATCAAAGCATTAAATCCAAAAGGTAGCGAAAACTCTAAAGATGGGATGGATTGCGTATTATGTGCCCTTGATATTAAAAACAATACCCTTGAATTTGCAGCAGCTAATAACCCTGTATGGTTGATCAGAAATCATGAGCTTATGGAATATAAGGCGGATAAAATGCCTGTTGGAAAATACGAAGACGATGCTAAAGATTTCAAATCACAAACTATAGCTATACAAAAAGGGGATCTCATTTATACCTTTACAGATGGCTATGCTGACCAGTTTGGCGGACCGAAAGGAAAAAAATTTAAGTACAAACAATTAGAAAACTTACTCTTAGCCAATCATCATTTACCAATGGAAGAACAACGTGAATTACTCTCACAAACAATCAATGATTGGAAGGGCAGTAATGAGCAAGTTGATGATATCTTAGTGATTGGTGTAAGAATATAGTACTTAAAAATCCCACACTTTATATTTAAAAAAGTGTGGGATTAAAATAAGTTAAATTAGCTTACGATAATTTTTGTAAAGCAATTCTTAAATTAGAGATCACATCATTTACATCCGATACTTTACAAGTACCAACTGACATACGATACCACGGAGAGTTGTCGTCCGCGCCAAATGCATAAAACGGAACAACCGCTAATTTTGCTTCATCTAAAATATATTTTGTAATATCTTTTGTTGTTGCTAAAACAGTACCATCAGTTGTTTTCATTCCATGTAAATCAAACTTAATGGTTAAATAAATAGCAGCTTGTGGTGTGATGGCATCTACTTTAAATCCTTCCGCTTTTAATGCTTGGAAACCTTTGTAAAATCCATCTAAACGAGCAATGATACTTGCTTTTTGTTTTACTATAAAAGCATCATACATGGTTAAATCACTTAAATACTTTGCAGTAGCCATTTGTTCGGCCTTAGGGGCCCAAGCGCCAACGTGAGTTAATATGGCTTTCATTTTATCGATGATCATTTTTGGCCCCATACTCCACCCTACTCTAACTCCCGTTGCTGATAAGGATTTTGAGATGCCATCTACAAATACCGTATAATTTTTCATTGCCGGGCGAAGTGTTACTGGATTGTAATGTTGCACATTACCAAACGTTAATGCCCAGTAAATTTGGTCATACATTAAGTACACTGGTTTTTCATCAGGTCCACGACGAGCATTTTCTTCTAAGATCATATCACAAATTTCTTCTAAGCCTTCTTTGCTAAAGACGGTCCCTGTTGGGTTTTGCGGAGAACACAACGCTAGTAAAGTAGCCTCTTTGATAAATGGTTTGATATCTGCTGCTACTGGCATAAAATTTTGCTCGGGCTTAGCCTCAATAACCACAGCCTTTGCCGAGTTAAGGTAAGAATAGTGATTATTATTCCATGATGGCACAGCAAAAATAACAGTATCGCCTGCATCAACCAATGCCTTGAAAATACTATATATAACAGGGCGTGCGCCGCCTGCAATTAAAATCTCATCTGCTTTATAATCTAACTGCCCACGTTCTTTTAATAAATTAGAAACAGCATTTCTTAGTTCCGGCATCCCATCCGCAGCCGGGTAATTGGTTTGATCGTCAAAATAAGCATCAACAATCATTTGCTTTAACTCCGAAGGAATAGGAAATTCCTTAGGGTTAAAATCGCCAATGGTCATGTTATATATTTTTTCGCCTTGCTTGATCTTTTCATTTACTTCGCCCGCAAGTTTGATAATCTCTGAACCAATAATGTTTTGGGCTAATTTGGATACTTTAAGTGCTGGAGTTTGAGTGTTAGTAGTCATTGTATGTAATTTTTTTGAAATGTATATATAATCCTTATTACTGCAAAATAATAGTTACTAACAGATTTAAACCCATTTTCCTGAAAATGGGTTTGATAGATTTTTCAACACTTTTCAACAAAGTATAAAAAGACTAAAGGAACAATTAACTTTGTAGCTTATACATTTTATGAGCAATTCAAAGAAAATAAAAAGCGCCTTAATCTCTGTTTTTTACAAAGATAATTTGGAACCGGTTATTAAAAAATTAAACGAACTTGGCGTAACGATATACAGTACCGGCGGTACTCAAACCTTTATTGAAAATATGGGTTTACCAGTAGTAGCAGTGGAAAGTTTAACTTCTTTTCCTGAAATATTAGGTGGGCGCGTAAAAACATTACACCCAAAAATTTTTGGTGGTATTTTAGGTCGTCGCGAATTAGACAGTGATGTCGCACAAATGGAAGCTCATGATATTCCTAATATTGATTTGGTAATTGTTGATTTATATCCTTTTGAAGAGACACTTGCTAGTGGTGCTTCTGAAGAAGATATTATTGAAAAGATTGATATTGGAGGCATTTCATTAATTCGTGCGGCTGCTAAAAATTTTAACGATGTGGTTATTGTTTCTTCAAGAAATGATTATGCTTCACTATTAAAATTACTAAACGAAAAAAATGGTGCCTCTGATTTATCAGATAGAAAAACTTTTGCTGCCAAAGCCTTTGCGATGAGCAGTCACTACGATTCGGCTATTTTCAATTACTTTAATACAACCGAACAATTACCAATTTTAAAACACAGCATAAACAATGGTTCTACATTGCGTTATGGAGAAAACCCTCATCAAAAGGGCGTTTTTTATGGCGATTTAGAAGCTATGTTTGAAAAATTAAATGGTAAAGAATTATCTTATAATAATTTATTGGACGTTGACGCTGCTGTTAATTTAATGGCTGATTTTACAACAGAACCAACATTTGCAATTTTAAAACATAATAACGCTTGCGGAGTTGCGTCTCGCCCAACTATATTTGAAGCCTATACAGACGCTTTAGCAGGAGATCCTGTTTCAGCATTTGGAGGAATTTTAATTAGCAATACTGAAATAGATTTTGAAACCGCAGAAGCTATCCATCAATTATTTTGCGAAGTAGTGATTGCTCCTTCATATTCAGAAACAGCATTAACTCTATTAAAATCAAAAAACAATCGTATCATTTTAGTTCAAAAACCTACTGCGCTTCCAACAAAATTAATACGAACCTTATTGAACGGTATTGTAGAGCAGGATAAAGACTCCGTTACAGAAACAAAAGCTAACCTTACAACGGTTACTAATGTAGCACCAACGGAGGCTCAATTAAAAGATTTATTATTTGCTAATAAATTAGCGAAACACACCAAATCAAATACTATTGTTATTGTAAAAAACAATCAATTATTAGCAAGTGGTACAGGACAAACATCTCGTGTAGATGCGCTAAAACACGCTATCTCCAAAGCATTAAGTTTTGGATTTGATTTAAAAGGTGCCGTAATGGCAAGTGATGCATTTTTTCCATTTGCTGATTGCGTAGAGATTGCCCATAAAGTCGGTATTGATACCGTTATTCAGCCTGGAGGATCTATTAAAGATAAAGACAGTATTGAATATTGCAACGCTAAAGGTATGAGCATGGTATTTACAGGGACAAGACATTTTAAACACTAAATCAGTTGGCAATCAGTCGATTTGACAATTTGCTAATTAAAAAATAAATATTAATAACATTGACTAATCGTCACATAAACAAATTAACTCATTAAAATATGTCATTTTTAGATTTTCTTACTCAAGATATAGCCATCGATTTAGGTACAGCTAATACCATTATTATTCATAACGATAAAGTGGTGGTTGATCAACCCAGTATTGTTGCGGTAGATAGAACAACTGGTAAAGTAATTGCTGTTGGGCGCCAAGCACAAATGATGCATGGAAAAACACACGAAAACATTAAAACCATTCGTCCTCTGAAAGACGGAGTAATTGCCGATTTCCAGGCAGCAGAAGAAATGATTAAAGGAATGATCAAAATGATCAATACCGGTAATCGTTTTTTCAAACCATCTTTACGTATGGTTATTTGCATTCCAAGTGGTATCACGGAAGTTGAAAAACGTGCCGTACGAGATAGTGCTGAACACGCTGGAGCTAAAGAAGTTTACATGATCCATGAACCGATGGCCGCCGCTATTGGTATGGGCATCGATGTAGAAGAACCAATGGGTAATATGATTATTGATATCGGTGGCGGTACTTCTGAAATTGCCGTTATTGCTTTAGGTGGTATTGTTTGTGATAAATCAACTCGTATAGCTGGTGATGACTTTAATGCAAACATTGAAGAATACATGCGTCGTCAACACAATATTTTAATTGGTGAACGCAGTGCAGAACAAGTAAAAATTGAAGTTGGTGCTGCTATGACAGAAATTGAGAATCCACCTGCAGATTATGCTGTTCAAGGAAGAGATTTAATGAGCGGTATTCCTAAAGAAGTATTTGTAAGTTACGTGGAAATTGCTCACTGTTTAGATAAATCTATTTCTAAAATTGAAGAGGCAATTTTAAATGCGTTAGAAATGACTCCTCCGGAATTAGCTGCTGATATTTACCGTACTGGTATTTATATGGCTGGCGGAGGTTCCTTACTAAGAGGCTTAGACAAACGTATATCTTTAAAAACAAAATTACCAGTGCATGTGTGCGAAGATCCATTAAGAGCGGTAGCTCGCGGTACTGGTATAGCACTTAAAAACGTACACAAATTCCCTTTCTTAATTAAATAATTACTAAACTTTTAATACATAAAATACTTACCTGAATATATAGTTTGTTCACCACAAAAAAATGAAAAGTCTTTTAAATTTTATATATCGAAACAATTTCTTTTTTTCGTTTTTGATATTAGAATTTTTTTGTATCCTCATTTTAATTAAGAATAATGGTTATCAAGGGTCTAGTTTATTTAATTCTGCTAATGCGGTAAGTGCCAATATTTATCAGACATCTGCAAACGCTAAAGAATATTTGTTGTTAAAAGAAGAAAATGATCTTCTTGCCGAACAAAATAATTTTTTATTAAATCGTCTTAAACTAGGCTACGCTGCTCTTCCTTTGAAGGTTTATAAAAAAAACGATACGCTTTACAAACAAGTATATGAATTCATCAATGGTAAAGCCATTAATAGTAGCGTGAACAAACGTAATAACTACCTAACACTTAACATTGGCGCCGAACAAGGTGCTGGAAACGATATGGCTGTAATTAATAGTCGTGGAATTGTTGGTGTTATTAAAGACGTGAGTCAAAATTTCTCATCTGTTATGTCGATTTTACATAAAGATACGCGCGTAAACTGTCAACTTAAAAAAGATGGTAGTAACGGTACACTGATGTGGGATGGTAGTGATTATCAGTTTTGTAATTTATCAGGTATTCCAACTCATGCTCGCATAAAAAAAGGCGATACTGTTATCACAAGTTCTTTATCAGGTATTTACCCAGAGGGTATTATGGTTGGTTTTGCTGATAAATTACAAAACTGATAATCACTACCATCCCACATCAGTGTACCGTTACTACCATCTTTTTTAAGTTGACAGTTTACGCGCGTATCTTTATGTAAAATCGACA
>JANYGR010000335.1 GCA_025359355.1 Bacteroidota bacterium
GTATTTAATAAATCAATATTGGCTTGAGTTACTTTATTATTTCGGAGGTTGTTTAATAGGTCAATAAAGCGGTTATCCGATTGACGGTATATTTTATCGAGTTCTATATAAACAGGTTTTTCGTTTCTCAAACACTGTGCATCAAAAAAATAAATAGAATTATAATAAGCTTTTAAAATATGCCATTCTTCTTCTTTAACTACTGGGGGCAATTGCATCAAATCGCCTATAAACAGGACTTGTACGCCACCAAAGGGTAAATGATTTTTTCTACGGATGTGTTTCAAAACCATATCGATAACATCTAATAAATCGGCACGCAACATACTCACTTCATCAATAATGAGTAGTTCTAATTCTTGTAATAATTTTCGTTTTTGATCGCGCATATTCAAATGCTTAATCATAGTTTTGGGCGTATTTATTTTTACCTGAAAAGTATCTACCACAAAACTACTATCAGGAATAAATAACCCGAATGGCAAACCAAATTGAGAGTGAATAGTTACACCACCAGCGTTGATAGCCGCTATTCCAGTAGGCGCTACGATGATGGCGTTTTTGTGAGTCTTTGCAATTATTTGTCGCAAAAACGTGGTTTTACCGGTACCTGCTTTTCCAGTCAAAAAAACAGGCTTGTTAGTTTGGTTAATGCATTTGGCAGCTAACTCTGCAGGGGTATATTCTTCGAGTGAATGATTCATTTGATTGAGTAAAATTAATCCTTTTATAAAATAGTTTACGATTATTTGTTAAATAGTTAATATTTAATATCTTGCATGCTTATCTACTACAACTATTTTAATTAAAAAACTATGAGTGAACGAATACTAAGAGCCTTAATGCAAATGTTTGCCATCATTGCTAAAGTTGATGGTATAACTAATACAGGGAGATCGATTGTTGAATCTTTTTTAAAACAACAATTAAACAAAGAGCAAGTAGAAAAATACTTACACATTTTTGATGAATATATAGAGGCTCAACAAGCAAGTACTAAAAAGAAGGATGGAAGCGCTAAGCGTACATCACTTAACTCTGTTAAGGTATTAAAGATTTGTACACAAATTAATCAGGAACTAGAACAGCCGCAAAAAGTCATCGTACTAATTCGTTTGTTAGAATTTATTTATTCGTCTGATGCAATATCTGAACAAGAAAATGAATTTGTTGTAACGGTTGCCGATACTTTTAATATTTCAATCGATGAGTTTAATCAGTTAAGAGCATTTGTAGAAGACACTGCTGAAAAGATCCCTAATACACCTCATATTCTTGTTATTAATAATAAAGAAAATGGTTATGACAATGACTGTAAACATATTTATTGTGATGCGTTAACTTCTGATATTCGCGTCATTCAAATTGATAGTGTTGGTATGTATGCATTGCGTATATACGGTAATGTAGAATTGCAATTAAATGGACAAGGTATTTCTAAAGGTAGAGTTCATATTTTAACACCAGGCTCATCTTTAAGAAGTAGTAAATTGAAACCAATTTATTACAGTGATATTATTGGAAGATTTTTAGAAGACAGCTCTAAAGCCCGAATTTCCTTTGAAGCAAAAAATATTGATTACAAATTTAAAGGTGGTAAATTAGGATTAAGAAATATTAATATACGTGAAGAAAGCGGAAAATTAATAGGTATCATGGGTGGTTCAGGGGCTGGTAAATCAACCTTGTTGAACGTTTTAAATGGCGTTGAAATTCCATGTGGTGGCCAAGTTTTAATTAACGGTAAAGATATTCATAAAGATCCTAAGGCTGTAGCAGGTGTTATTGGGCACGTTACACAAGATGATTTATTGATTGAAGAATTAACGGTTTACCAAAATTTATTTTACAATGCTAAACTTTGTTTTGGTAATTTGAATGATGATGAAATCGCCAAAAAATGCCATTCCTTATTAGCAGATTTAGGATTAACTGAAACCAAAGACTTAAAAGTTGGTTCTCCCTTAGAAAAAACAATTTCAGGAGGACAACGTAAACGTTTAAATATAGGATTAGAACTTATTCGTGAACCTTCTGTATTATATGTCGATGAGCCTACATCGGGTTTATCATCAAGAGATTCAGAAAATATTATGGATCTTTTAAAAGAATTATCTTTAAAAGGTAAGTTGATTTTTGTTGTTATTCATCAACCGTCTTCCGACATTTTTAAAATGTTTGATAAGCTAAAAATCCTTGATGTGGGCGGTTATCCAATCTATTATGGTAACCCAGTGGATGCTGTTTCTTACTTCAAAAAATTAGTTGAGCATGTTAATGCTGATGAAAGCGAATGTTGGAATTGTGGTAACGTAAACCCCGAACTTATTTTTAATATCATCGAAAGTAAAGTATTGGATGAATACGGAAACTTAACGCACATTCGTAAAAATAGCCCAGCAGAGTGGAACAAAAGCTATGTTGAAAAAATTGAATTAACCATTGGTGATATTAAACATCAAGATAAAATACCTGAAGCTATATTTAAAATACCTAATGCTTTCAAGCAATTCAAAGTATTCATCATACGTGATGTATTAAGTAAATTAACAAATACTCAATATTTATTAATTAATTTTTTAGAAGCGCCTGTATTGGCTCTTGTATTAGCCTTTTTAATACGTTTTTTTAATACAGATGCCGACAATAAAAAAGGATATATTTTTAGAGAAAACGAAAATTTACCTGCTTATTTATTTATGTCGGTTGTAGTTGCTTTATTTATAGGGCTTACAGTGAGTGCTGAAGAAATCATTAGAGATCGTAAAATTCGTAAACGCGAATCCTTTTTAAATTTAAGTAAGGCTAGTTATTTGTGGAGTAAAATTGCTATTATGTTTGCTTTATCAGCTATACAAACGTTTTGTTTTGTAATCGTTGGTAACTCCGTATTAGGAGTACATGATATGCTTACGGACTATTGGATGGTATTATTTACAACATCTTGTTTTGCAAACATGTTAGGGTTAAATATTTCAAGTGCTTTTAATAGTGCGGTTACTATTTACATCTTAATTCCATTTATAATTATTCCTCAGCTATTGTTAGCTGGTGTTGTTGTAAAATTCGATAAGCTAAATCCAGTAATGGCCGAACAAGGCGGTGTTCCTTTGGTAGGAGAAGCGATGGCTAGCCGTTGGGCTTATGAGGCATTAGCAGTAAATCAGTTCAAGGCAAATAAATTCGAAAAAAAATTTTATAGGTATGATAAAGTAATTAGTATCGCAGATTACAAAAAAGTATATTGGATTCCGAAAATCGAAAAAGTAATGACGAAAATAGGAATTGATTTGAAAGAAGCATTGAAAAAAAGTGAAACTGAAGCAGACTTTACGCTGATTAAAAATGAGCTTTTGAAAGAACAAACGATTTTAAAAAATAAATATAAATTCGAAAATATAGATAAGTTAAATGTCAAGGATTACACACCTGAGGTTGTTAAATCTTTAAAAGATTTCTTGGCTAAAATTAATGAACATTATATTATTAGAGGTAATAAATGCAGAGCGGAAAGAGATTCAATTGTTCAAAGTATGACAAAAGACTCTGTTTCTAAGGCTAATTATATGGCAATGGAAGATGATTATACCAATGATATACTTGAACAAACGATGCTTAATAGCAATGACTTAGGCGAAAGATGTTTAGAGAAGGACGGTAAATTAATTCAACGTATTGATCCAATTTATCTTGACCCAACGGATTCTAATACAGGTAGAGCACATTTTCTGGCACCAACTAAAAAGTTCATGGGACACTTATACTCAACATTTTGGTTTAACCTTTCGGTTATATGGTTAATGAGCATTAGCTTAATGGTAATGCTATATTTTGATGTATTTAAACGAGTATTATATTTATTAGAAAAAATAAGTTTCAAAAAAAGAGCTTAGATTTTTTTCGCTTTAGTCATTCTGAACTTGTTTCAGAATCTCATTGATAGAAAAATCAAGTAACTTAGGGATATCGAATTAAGTTCGGTATGATAATTATTGGATTTTTGAGCAGACTCTTTTATTTAAATAATTCGACTTTATCAGTATAATTGACATTAAATTTCTTTTTAAAAAAGAATTTACCGGCTCTCAAGTCGCCTTTGATTTCTATCTTGCCTTTATTTTCGGCATTTAAAAGCTGTAATACATCAAATATATTTAAGTCACTTAAATTAGATTTTAAATTAAAAGAATACACTCGTTCCGTATTTCCATCAATATGAACACGCTTATTCAATTTTGCTTTGCCTAAGTGCATACCATTGTACACAATATCAAATTCTGAGGGATATATAGAAAACCCAAAACTATTTGTATTTTTTATTTTCAAGTTTAAATTTGCATCAATGCCCTCCGTATTTATTTTATTGACATAAAATTGATCAACACCTGTTACGGTTGTTTCTTGCAAATTCCTGCAGGAAGGGATTAAAATGATTAAAAGAATTAATATTAGAATAGAACTTATTTTCATAACTTAGGATATAATGTGAATTTTGCACAAAGCTACGTATACAAGCAAATTATTCAGGTTAAAATACTAAAATAAATTTTAACATTTTATGGCTTAATTGTTGGGAATGTATTACAAAAATAAATAGTAAATGTTTATATTTTGAGGTAAAAATATTTTTTTTACACTTTTTATTTGATAAATTTACAATAATTAAAATTTTAAGATTATGAAAAACCTATACAAAAACATTCTATTAGCAACAACCTTAATCTTATCAATAGGAATGTCTGCGCAATCAATAATTCAAACTGAAAATTTTGATGGAGTAATACCAACTGCTATGCCGGCAACAGTTAGTAGTAATACTTCGGATTGGATTACGGACAATAGTGGAGTGCCTGCGTGTACAGTTTTGGGTTCATCAGGAGCTAATGTTTTAGCAGGTGCGGCAAGTGGTTCAATAGAAGAAGTTGTATTTGGTCCATTTAGTGCGGCCGCATTTTCAAGTATGATGGTATCATGGAATGGATATCGTTCCACAGGAGCACCTACTTTAAGTGTCAGTTTTAGTACTAACGGTAGTAGTTTTACAAACGTTGCTTTCACAGATGTTGCAACTGACGATGCTTGGCATGCCTTGGGTACTAAAGTAAGTTTGCCAGTGGCAGCAGATGGTGCAGGAACATTATATATTAAGTTTCAATATGATATGTCAACTGGAACTAATGGTTCGTTTATTGCTTTTGATGATTGGGTATTAGAAGGAACTCAGTCTCCTATATACTATTGGAACGGATCTGGTAATTTAGATAATTTGCTTTCTTGGAGCGGAAATACTAATGGTATTGGTGTACCACATCCTGTTAATTTTACATCAAATAATCAAGTATTTAATATTGTAAATGGTACATCTGCTACTTTAGGTGCAAGTTGGGCAGTTAGTGGAACAAGTGTGAAAATCGTTGTAGGTGATGGCTCTACTTGGAATCCAAATTTTACCATACCCACTAGTTTTTCTCTTGCAGTTTCTGGAGGTGCTAGTCTAACGGTTTCAAATAATGCGACATTAACATTACAGAATACAACGATGCCTGGGTCAGGAGTAGTTACTTTTTCTACTGGCTCTACTGTTAACTATGCGCAGTCAGGTGTTGTAAGTGTCATAGGAGTTACACACTCAAATTTGATTATTTCTGGTGGGGCTAATAAAACTCAATCAGGTAATTTAACAATTAACGGAACTTTAAACTTGATTGGCTCTAATTTGATTGCGGCAAATTCGTCTTTATTATTTTTAACATTAAATGGAACTATAACAGGTTCTGGTGCTATTCAAACTTCTAATAATTCTAATGTCAATATAAATGGGACCGGAAGTTTAGGAACTATTACATTTTCATCTACTACTGCCCCTATTATTTGTAGAAATTTAGTTATTAATAGAACGTCCTCAGGTTCTCTAGTTTTAGGCTCTGATTTAAAAGTAAATAATGTTTATACTCAAACTGCAGGTTCTGTAAATTTGAATGGTAAATCGCTTACTTTAAATGGAGCTACAACATTTCCGGCGTCTGCCGCTAATGGCTCATTTATAGGGTCTTCTTCGTCTGCGGTAACAGTATCTGGTGCTGGAGGGGTAACAAATAACTTCTTTATGACTCAAACTAGTTCTGCAACCAAAACATTAAAAGTATTAAACACAAATCGTTCTATTACTTTAGGTAATGCTTTAGAAATTACAGACAGTTTAAAAGTATCGGGAGGAACTTTCTCATGTGGAGGGAACTTAACTTTGAAGTCGACATCTACATTAAAAGCTCGTATTGCAGAAATAACTGGCGGTGGTTCTGTTACTGGAAACATAACAGTTGAAACATTTATCCCTGGTTCAGTTGCTGGATGGAGAAATTTAGGGTCAGCTGGAATTAGCGGTTTATCATTATCAAATTGGGATGGCGGTAGTGGTAGCAGTAGCAATTTTGCAATGACTTGTTCAGGATGTATAAATGGTGTAACAGCCGCTGGGGGAACCAATTTTGTATCGGCACAAAGTGACCCTGCTGGAAATGGTACATATGTAGAAATGATTAGCACTGACGCATTAACACCTGGTACTGGCTATTGGATTTATGATGCTAATAGTTTAACAACAGCAATTAACATTACTCAAACTAACACTGGTCCAGTTGTTACTGGTAATAAATCTTCTGGTACTGGATTTATGTCAAATCCTTATCCATCACCAATTTCAGTCGATAGATTAAAAAGTCATACTGCTATTACTTCGGTGGATGTTTGGAATGGAAGTTCATATACAACTTATAATGGTGGTATTCCTTCGAGTGCAGTTATAGCTATGGGGCAAGGGTTTTATGCTAATGGTGCTACAAATATTACTTTTCAGGAATCGGATAAAGTATCTTTTAATACATTTAGTGTATTGAAAACGACTTCTACAAATATTGGTTCAGTGTTTCAATTACAAGTTTCTGGTGCAAATGGTGATATAGACAATACGTATTTACGCTTTCATGGAAGTGCTACAACTGGCTTTGATAATGATTTAGATGGCTACAAGCGTTTTGCAACTCCAGGTTATTTAGGTTACCCAGGCGCTTATAGTAAATACACTACTATTAATACTGTAAATTCAAATATGGATTATGCTATTAATAGCTTACCTTATGCAAATAATGCTGATGCGGTAATACCAGTAAAAGTAAAAGTATCTGCTACTGGAACATATTCTATTATTCCTATTGACATTGCTAATTTACCTTCAGGCGCATGTGTTACCTTAAAAGATAAATTATTAAATGTTACTCATAATTTAAGAAATGGCGCTTATGTATGTTCAATTAATGATACAACATCAACTGCTAGATTTGAGCTAACCATTTGTGCAGATATTACAGCTGGTATTAATACGATAGTTGCTAACACTAACTCTCCATTAATTAACCAAGATGGTAATGGCGCTTATGTAAAAATAAATTTTGAAACAAATACAAAAGCAATTATCAGTGCATATAATGTAATGGGACAAAAATTAATGGCTGACAAAGAAATTGAAGGAAAAGACTTAACAACGTATTTAGATTTAGGTGATGTTCATAGTCAAGTAGTTATTATTAGAGTTACGACAGCTAAAACAAACACAACTAAAAAAATATTTATTAATTAATTTTTAGTTATTCAATTTTCAAAAGCGCCTTCTTTTAGAAGGCGCTTTTTTTGTACCTTTAGTTTTTATGCAATCCAAAAACTTCATCGTTTATAAATCATCTGCAGGTAGTGGAAAAACATTTACTCTTGTAAAAGAATATTTGAAATTAGCGTTAGTAAATAAAGCTAATTTAACGAAAGACTACAAAGGTATATTAGCGATAACATTTACTAATAAAGCGGCTTCAGAAATGAAATGGCGTATTATTAAGGCATTAAAAGAAATTAGTACTGATACAAATACCACTTTAACGGAATTAGTAGCTGAGGAGTTAAGCATTTCATCTTCTGAATTAAAAAGCAGAGCTGAAATAGTTTTGACTGATATTTTACACAATTATTCTGATTTTTCTATTGGAACTATTGATAGCTTTACTCACCGCATTATCAGGACATTTGCCTTAGATTTGAAATTACCTATTAATTTTCAAATAGAATTAGATGTTGAATTAGTCTTTAAAAAAGTAATTTCTTTACTCATCAATAATTTAGGTAAAGACAAATTAATTACCGATTACTTAGTAGCCTTTTCTTTGGCGCAGGTGGAAGATAATAAAAGTTGGGATCCAGAGGCATCGCTTATTGATTTCATTAAAGAAATTAACAAAGAAGGTGTGGGCGAATTAATTCATCAGCTTCATTCGTTTGAAATTTCTGATTTTGAAACTATAAAAAAGCAGCTGCAAAGTGTTATAAAAGAATATGAAAAAACATTTAAAGAAAATGGGGATAAGGCTCTGAAATTGATTAATGATAAGGGTTTAAAGGGAGAACGTTTTGCAAATGGAGATAAAGGAATTTATAATTTTTACCATAAGTTAATTAAGTTAGAGAAAATTTCTTCGACTGATTTGTTTACGTCAACAGTTATTAAAACCTTAGAAGAAGATAAATGGCATTCTGCTAAGGCAACCGGTGATGATAAACAAGTCATTGATTCTATTAAGCAAGAGCTTACTAATATTGCCTTATTTATTGAAAATTATCTTAAATCAAATGAACAGCGCTATAATGTATTCAAACTCATTGCTAAAAACATTTATGCAATGGGCTTGGTTAATGAATTAGCAAAGCTTACAGAGGAATACAAGCAAGATGAAAATATTTTATTTATTTCTGAGTTTAATGAACGAATAGCTGAAGTTGTTAATGCAGAACCAACTCCATTTATATTCGAGAGATTAGGCGATAAATACAACCATTTTTTATTAGATGAATTTCAAGATACATCTGGTATGCAATGGAAAAATATGTTGCCGTTAATAGATGATTCTTTAGGTAAGGGGAAATTAAATTTAATAGTAGGAGATGGTAAGCAATCCATATATCGTTGGCGGAATGCGGACGTTGAACAATTTGTGAGTTTACCTTATATTAATTCTGTAAATAAAAATGAATTATTAATTGAAAGAGAAGATTCGCTTATCAGGAATTTCAGAGCTGAAGTGTTGAATAAAAATTACCGAAGTGAATCGGTTATTGTAAAATTTAATAATAGTTTATTTGATTATTTATCTAACTCAGTTTTAAACGAAGGCAATCAAAAAATTTACCACAATCAATTGCAAGAGTTTAAAGAAACCGACGAAGGTTATGTAAGTATTGATTTTCCTGAGTTATTAGACGATGATAGAGATGAAACAAATTTAGATTATGTATTTAATTATATAAAGCAAGCTCAAGCTGATGACTATAAATATGCGGATATTTGTATCATCGTTAGAACAAATACGCAAGGTAATACCATTGCTAATTATTTGATAGAACAAGGTATTCCAGTTGTATCAAATGAATCCCTGTTGCTTAATAATGCAAATGAAATAACGGTGATTTTATCTTTTTTGAAATATGTTTCTAATCAAAAAGATTTAGTATCAGCTTCTGTAATTATTAATTATTTATTTAAAAATCAATTTTGTAACGAGGAGCAATACATTGTTTTTTTACGGGAATTAAATTCATTTAAGCCAAAAACCTTATTCAGCTTATTGAATGAATGTAGGCTAACAGTTGATATTTTAAAAATCACATCGTCAAATTTATTTGATTGTTGTTTAGAAATCATAAATACTTTAAGTTTAAATAAAAAAAATCCGCAATACATTCGTTTCTTTTTAGATGAAGTTTTGTCTTACTTGCAATCTAATACATCTAATATTACATTGTTTTTAGATTGGTGGGAAAGACGAAGTTCTAAAGCTTCTGTGGTAATTCCAGAAGGCATCAATGCGGTTAATATTATGACTATTCATGCTTGTAAGGGCTTAGAGTTTCCAATAGTTATAACACCTTATTTGGCTTGGGGAATCGAAAAACCGCAATCTGTATGGGTTAGCGTAAACGAAGAAGGACTTGATTTGCCTGTAGCATTAATCAATACAACCAAAGAAGCTGATGGGACGATTTATAAAGATATTGCTGAAAATGAAAGACAACAGCAAACATTAGATAGTTTAAATTTATTGTATGTAGATTTTACAAGAGCTGTTGAGCGCTTGCATATTATTTCGCCTAAGCCTAAAAAATCAACAGAGAAAAATATACATACCTGGTTACAAAATTTCGCCTCTAATCAAGCACATTTTGATCAAGAAAAAAGACAATTAGTGTTTGGAGAATTAAAGAATAAAGTATCTGAAAATCATGCTAAAAAAGGCTTAGAACAGTTGCCAATTGAGCAACTGCAGTTTAGTAATAATCAGCATTTGGTAAAAATAAAAGGAGCTTCAACGTATAATTCTAACGAAGAAATTACCAAAGCACGTGAATATGGAATACTCGTACATTATATTTTATCACAAATAAAAACAATAGAGGATATAGATTCAGTTATTTTAAATTCAGTGTTAAGTGGTGATGTGACTAATATTGAAGCTGAAAAATTGAAAGTAGATATAAAACAAATTTTGTCTATCAAATCAATTTCTTCTTACTTCGAAAATGGAGTAGAAGTAAAAAATGAATTAGAAATATTAACACAATTAGGCACGATATTACGTCCTGACAGGGTTGTTATTACTGATAATAATGCTATAGTCATAGATTATAAAACAGGAAAAAAGAATGCTCAAAAATACCATTCGCAAATGCAGGATTATGAGCAAGCGCTTCTTAGTTTAGGATACACTTCTGTAAAAAAAATATTACTTTATATACACGAGCAGGAAGTGGAAGTGTTGAGTTAAGAACTTAGTAAAGAAAAAGTTTAATTTTTCTGAAACTTATTTTTCGCAACTGAAATTAAAATAGGGAATACTGAAATACCTATAATACCTAAGCAAACCAAATCAATGTGTTTACGGATAAACTCAACATTACCTAATAAATACCCGGCAGTTAATAAGCTTCCAATCCATAAAGCACCACCAATTACATCAAACAATAAATATTTTTTATAATCCATTTTTCCAATACCTGCCGCAAAAGGAGCGAAGGTTCTCACAAATGGAACAAAGCGTGCCATGATAATGGCTTTAGTGCCATGCTTTTCAAAAAAGACATGTGTATTGTCAAGATATTCTTTTTTTACTAAGGCTTTGCCTTTGAGTTTAAAATCAAATATTTTAATACCTATTTTTCTACCAATCCAGTAATTACAATTATCGCCTAAAACAGCTGCAACAAATAAGAAAAACAATAAATAAGCCATGTTTAAATGTCCAGTCCTAGCAAATAATCCTGCAGTAAATAATAAAGAATCTCCAGGTAAAAAAGGCATCGCTACTAAACCTGTTTCTATAAAGATGACCAAAAATAAAACAACATAAATGGCAGTTCCATAATTAGCAAATAACCAATCAAAATCAAGGTGTAGGATGTGAGTAAATAATTCGAGCATATAAAAATTTCTTGTTAAAAGTTAAATTTTTCTGGTTTTGTGATAATAACAAGAGACCAGAAACATCAAATACATAATAATTAAAGCCCTACTTCGTCGATATAAGCTAATATGCCGCCTTTTAAGTTATACAAATTAGTAAAACCATGTTGAGCCTCTAAAGCATTGATAACAGTGGCGCTTCGTTTACCACTACGGCAATGAATAATGACTTGTTTGTCTTTAGATATTTTATCAACGTTATCCATTACAACTCCCATAGGTATAAGTTCGCCATTAATATTTGCTTCATCAAATTCATATTCTTCACGAACATCAATTAATTGAAAATCTTTTTTCTCGTCGATTAATTTTTTTAATTCTATTACAGTTATTTCTTTCATTTTATTAGGATTTAGTAGTTAGTGTTTAGGATTTAGTGCGCTTAAGTTTAATACTAAATCCTAAGCCGTAACTCCTTGTTAAATTAAAATATTTTGTCTTTTGTTCCTTCAGGCATATAATTAAAAAAAGTATCTCCTCTTAAGCCAATACGAAGTGTTTCTAAGGGAATCACATCATCAACGCTTATGTTTCCAACATTTACATTAGCTCCAAATAAATTAATAAAATATACTTGTTGTGCTTTTTGTGGTGTTTCCCAAATAATATCGGTTGGCTTAATTTTATTGGTAATACGAGTAATCAACATACTGTGTGCACTTCCATTTTTATGAAAGATACCTACAGTTCCGCTTTCTCGAGCTTCAGCAATTACTTTAAATGAACCAGCTTCTAATTCAGCCTTCATCATACTTACCCATTTAGCAGGATGTATGATAATTCCTTCTTCTTTAGATCCTACTTCAGAAAGTACCGTGAAATTTTTAGCTAAGGTGCTAATGAATTTACATTTACTATCGTGTGCTATATTAATACTACCGTCAGAAACTTCGGCAGTATCTAAGCCATAAGAATCAATAAATTTTTGATACTCATCAAATTTTCCTCGAGCTACAAATGCTTCAAATAAAGTACCGCCTAAGTATGTTTTTATTCCTGCTTTCTGATATATTTTTATTTTTTCTTTTACATGCTTAGATACCACAGAGGTCCCGAAACCAAGTTTTACAAAATCAACATAGTCTGCGTAACTCTCAACAAAGTCTTCAGCGCTTTTTAGGGATATACCTTTGTCCATTACCATTGTTATTCCGCTTTCGCGAGGTCTTACAGTGCGTTCAGGTAAGTGTGTAAGTGTTACATTATAGTTTGGCATAATTTAATTAGTTTATGTAGTGTTTTATTTTTTAAGTTCTTTTTGAATTGAAATATATTTTATTCTTTATTTTTAAAAGAATGAATAAGACCCATTACCAGCGGATCATTTTCTAATACAGGTAAATATTCAAGTAATTCAGTGTGTTTATTATAGTCTAATTCTAAGGCATGTTCTAAAAAAGTCATGCCTTCTTTTTTCCTTCCAAGCTCCATTTGTAATCCGCTCATACGATAATATAGTTCGGGAGTCTCTGTAAATTTAAGCATTCCTTCTGCTAATATTTTTTCGCAATCTTTATAATATCCTCCATCATAAAGTAGTTTGGCATAATCGATGTATATATCAAAATCATCATATCCAATTTCTATAACGCGTTGATAGGCTGCAGCGGCTTCTTCTAAAAAACCTAATTTATGTTGAACTTCGCCAAATACGTACCAATACTCGGCCATGTTAGGATTAATCTCTAATGCTTTTTTAATATAATGAATACTTTCCGTCATGCGGTTTTGGTAATCCAATACAATCCCCACACCAAGCCATGCATCAGCATACGCAGGGTCTAGTTTAATAGCACGGTTATAATTTACTAAAGCATCTTCGTATTGAGTTAAATTTTCGTAACACTCACCAATATAGTAATAGGTACTAGCATCGGGCTCTTCATGTTTAAATGTTTCTTTATAAACTTCAATTGCATCAATATAGCGATCTAATTGTGCTAAAGAGTTTGCCTTATTAAAATAAGCTGATGAAAAATCTTCTTTAATAGCTATGGCATAATCATAGGCGTCAATTGCTTTTTCAAATAAGCTTAATCGGTTATAACTAATACCTAAATTAAACCATGCAAAATGATTATAAGGATGTTCTTCAATATAGGCTTCGTAAAATGTAATGGCTTCTTCGCTTCTACCTGTCATTTCAAAGCAAAGAGAAAGTTCATTTAAAGCAACATCGTTTTTAGAATTAAATTGAATGGCTTTTTTCAAATAATATAACGCATCATTTGCTTTTTCAGTATTCAGAAATTCTATTCCAATTGCCACATATACTTCATCTTTAAATTCTGATAAAGGCAATGCTTTTTTATAATTTTCAATAGCTTGCTCGCTTAGTCCTGTTTGACTGTATATATAACCACGCGTCATGTATAATTCACTATTCGTACTTTCAACTTCTTCTATTTCATTTAATAAATCTAAAGCTTCGTGTGTTTTATGCTGAGATGATAAATATTGAGCTAATTTAATTTTAATGGAAGAAGAGTAGGGGTATTGTTCTGAGGCAAAATCCAAAGCTTTTTTAGCAAGCTCTAAATTAAACCACTGCATATAATAATCTATAATTTCCTCCAGCTCATCAGCATCAAAAAAATAATGAGCGCCTGTAGAGGTCATATCTTCAAAGCGCTTCAAACTTTTTTCAAAATCTTCGTTACTTAATCCATCTCCTTCAAATTCACTCATAGATGTTTTCTTTAATACCTACAAATTTAAGGTTAATAAAACATATTATAAATACTTATTTTTAACAAATAAAATGCTATTTTGTAGAAAAGTAATTGATTGAACTCCCAGTGTAATTGTATATTTGCTATTAGAAAGAGATTGAACGGACTTTAGGAATTGAA
>JANYGR010000348.1 GCA_025359355.1 Bacteroidota bacterium
CAACTGGTGGTACTAATTGGCAAAAGTATTTGCCACCACGTTTTCAAAAGCGTATTTTTTATCCCGAAATTTGGACAGATCAAGAAAAAGAAGAGTGGGGTAAAGGTTGGGTTGAAACAAATGTTTTTAAGATTTAGAATATTTTTAATTAATCTAAATTCAATTTTTTTAATACTTAAATTAACTAAGATGAGGCAATTTTTATTTTTAATTCTATTCCTTAGTAATTTGAATATTATCGGACAGACTTTTGGTGATATTAATACGTCTGGTTATGAAACACTTAAAGACATCGAAAAAGAGCTTGATAAGCAAATTTTGAAAGCCTACGATAAAAAAGAGATTAGTAATTCAATCAAAAAAATAATAGGCGATACATTAGTTTATTCTATTAATCATAAAACGGATCCTTTTACAGTTACAGCAGTTTTTAATATTGAAGATTCTATTTCAGGTGATAAATATTGCGGTTTTCAAGAATATAACTTCGATTGCACTCCGTGTTCACAAAAACATTCAAAAGATTTTATTAGGATATGGAAATTTCGTGAGCAATCACCAAATATATATTTATCTCAATATTTTCTTAAATCTAAAATGATAGTGACCTATAAATCTGATAATAAAGATTGTATAATTGTAACATTTATTCATATAGAAATGTCAAAGAAAAAATATAAAGAGTTATATAAAAGTCTCAAAAAAACAATTTAACATCACACAATATTTAATATATTTAACCGTTTTATAAACATTGAAAAAAATAATATCATATTTTTGTATTTTATCAGCAACTAGCTTGTTTGGTCAGATATCGGGCACGAAAGCATTTCCTATTTTAGAATTACCTATTCCTGCGCGTTCCAATGCTTTGGGTGGTGCCACAATGGCTATTTGGGATAATGACGTGAATTTAGCACACAGCAATCCAGCGTTATTAAATCCAGGTTGCGCCAAACAATTAACGTTTAATTATGTCAATTATATTTCTGATCTAAGCTACGGTAACTTTGCATTTGCTACTAAGCTTAAGAAATACGGTACGTTTGGAGCTGGCTTGCAGTTTTTTAGTTATGGAAAATTTGATGGCAGAGATGAATATGATTTGCAAACAGGAACATTTAAAGCCTCAGATTACTGTTTGAATTTAAGCTTTGCTAAAACATTAAATAAAGATTCAACCTTATCATTGGGCATCGCCTTAAAAACAATTTATTCTCACTATGATATTTATTCTTCCTTTGGAAATGCTGTAGACGTGGGATTGACTTATCATAATAAAAAGAATTTCACAGCGTCTATATTAGCTAAAAATTATGGCAGGCAGTGGAAGTCTTATTCACCTAGTAGTGCCAAAGATCCTTTACCGTCAGATATACAAATTGGATTTAGTAAAAAAATTAGTAAAGCGCCTTTTCGCCTCATCGTATTATATGATCAATTATTTAAGTGGGACTTAACGTATACAAGTGCGTTAAATCAAGAAAACTCCATTGATCCATTTACCAATAAGCCTACAGCAAAAACACAATCTAAAACATCAGCATGGTTTGATAAATTAGGCAGGCATTTTACATTTGGAACAGAAATTATTATTACTAAGAATTTTATGTTGCGTGTGGCTTATAATTACCGTAAAAGCACTGAAATGTCTTTAACAGATAAAAAAGTAGCTAATGGTTTATCATTAGGATTTGGTTTTAAAGTTTATAAATTTCATTTGAATTACGGTTATTCTAAATATAGTTTAGCAGGTAACTCACACACCTTCGGTATTACTACCAATTTGGGTTATTTTGGTAAAAAATAATTTACTTAAAAATGCATTTAGTTTTTGTGTACTTTTTTACAATCGGGAAAAATAACGATATCACAAAGTTCGGGAAGATTTTCAAAATGACCATCTTTGTCTTCAGCTACAATTTTTGATAAACAAATTTTAGTAGCATACTTTCTTTTTTTGGTTAAAAATTGAATGGTTTTATCAGGAAATATATTTCCTTCTACAGGTGCTTCGTAGGTTGTTTTACCATCTACATATTTGATGGTGAAAGATTTGATTGCTTGAGAGTGAGGATTACCATATCTATCAAAAGCAATGACTTTATAGTCTGCTTCATCAAACGCAGCTTTTACAAATAAAGATTCTTTTTCTATTTTTATTTTTTTAACGGGTTCTTCTATTTTTTCTTGAGAAAAAATAGAAGACGTTAGAAATGAACATAAAAGAATGAATTGTAATTTTCTTGACACAGGTTATGAATTTAATCGTTGCGTAATTAGCTCAATAGCGTCTGAAACAGAGAGACTTGGTGCTTTTGCTTTTTTTAAAGTAGTCAACGCTTTTTTTAATAAATCAGGTTCTATTTCAGTTTCCATTTCTTGTATAACGGTAAAAGCTTCTAAAGATACAGTAAAGTTTTCGTGTCCGATTAAATCAATAAATGTGAGAAAATGTTTACTAAAATCTAAGCTAGTTTCCCAGCAAGCAGAAACTAACAAGGCTTTATGCTCTAATTTTTTTGTTTTAATAATTGCGCTCATTATAAAATCCTGCGCTTTATTTTCTTTTAACTGAATAAGCGCTTCGTCTTTTTCTTCACGGGTAGATTTGCTACTTATCAAAAGCGTTAAAAGATCTGCATTATTAGTGTCTTTTTTGCTCATTCCTTCGCTACCAATAATAAGTGTAGCGTATTCTTTTTCGTCAAATAATTTTTCTGGATTTATTTCTGGAACAATATCGCCTAATAAATCGTCTGGTAATTCTTCTTTATTCTTCATGGTTTTATACAAATAGTTTGCGAATATACGAATCCCTATAGACTCATCATATCTTTTAATCTAACAGCTTGTCGGCGGGAAATTTCCACTTCTTGCCCTCCTTTTAATTTCATCATTAATCCTCCGTTAAACCAGGTTTCTATGGAATCTACCCAACTTAGGTTGACAATATGTTTGCGACTTGCTCTAAAAAATTGTTTTTCATTTAGTCGTTCTTCTAAGCTATTTAAACTTCTCAAAATTAACGGACGGTGAGAGTCGAAATATACACGAACATAATTTCCTTCGCTTTCAAATAAGCGAATGTTATTTAATCTCACAAACCAACATTTTTCACCATCTTTAATAAAGACTTGATCTTCTTCGGTAAGAGGTGTTGTATTTTCTTTTTTATCAACGCTTTCTTTAAGTGTTAATTTTTTAATGGTTTCAGCCAAACGTTCAGGCGAAACTGGTTTTAGTAAATAATCATAGGCATTTACTTCAAAAGCTTTGATGGCATATTCGTCGTAAGCTGTTACGAAAACTACATCTGGTAAAGCAGATACCTCCTCAATAAGCTCTAATCCTGTTTTTCCAGGCATTTGTATATCTAAGAAAATAACGTCAGGATTGAGCTCAGCTATTTTTTGTTTAGCCGATTCAGCATTGTTACACTCTGCAATAACTTCAATGTCTTTGTGAACTGCTAATAAATTTTTTAGCTCTTGGCGTGCCAAGCGTTCATCGTCGATTATAATCGCTTTCATTTGTTTAGTTTATTTTAATGATTTATAATTCGTTTTATACTTTAATAACAATTTCACTTAATACATTTTTTGAATCTTTATTTTGTAACAAAAACGTAGCATCTTTTCCAAACAATAATTCTAAGCGATGCGTTGTATTGGTAACTCCGAAGCCAGTTTCGGAGGTTTTGTTTTCTATTTGACCTGTGTTTAAAATGGATATTTTAAATTCATTTTCACTAAGAGTGGTTGTGATTTTGATTTCCCCACCTTCAGGATATTTGCTGATGCCGTGTTTAATGCCGTTTTCAACAAGTGTTTGTACCATCATTGGAGGTATTTGTTTTTGCAGGGTGTTTGGATCTATATCAAATGTAAAACGTAAGCGTTCTTCATAACGGATGTGTTCTAATTCTAAATAATCTTTTACTAAAGCCAATTCTTCTTCTAGGGTATTGAATTTATTTTTATGCATCAAAAGTGTATTGCGTAAAATATTTGATAACTGCGTAATAGCTACTTTTGCTTTTTTAGGATCTTCATCCACTAACGCTCTAATGCTATTCATGCTATTAAACATGAAATGTGGGTTAAGTTGTGATTTTAATTTATTAAGCTCAGCTTCCTTGGTATTGGCTTCTAAGCGAAGGTTTTGGATTTCTGTTTTTTTATAATTATCAAAAAAGTGAAATCCAAAATAGATGAGCGACCAAAATATAAATACGCCTGTACAGTTTAAAATGGTTGATAGAGCTGCTACTAAATTTATTTTGTAAGTAATAATTCCAAATACTTTCGCTAAACCAACCGTTAGTAAAAAATAAAAGAAAGCCATTAAAATGCTTGCAATTATGAGCACAGAAATTTGCTTGAATAATTTGAATTTTAATACATTGTATTTAATAACGACATATCTAAACACATGAGTTACAGTTATTCCAACAGGAACCCATATTAAAAAATTGAGAATGTCTAAAACAGTAGTATTATAGCTTAGTTTAAAGAAAAATAAATTAATAGCCGCATATAAAGTCCAACCTATAATTTGGCAAGCCCAGTATATGTTTTGTTTTTTATTCATTCTCTTTTGATTAAAGAAATTTGATTAAAGCATTAAGTAAATCTTGATACTTTTTATACTTGCTCTAGTTGATGCCTAACCATGCTTTACGTGCATTTAGTTGTTGCTCTGTTGCTTTATCATTTAATTCTAACAAATCACTTTCAGTTACTTTAACTGGCTTCACTTTAGCTTTTAGTTTTTTAGTAGTTTCGTTTCCTTTTTTATCTTTTCGTAACACCTCAATGATTAATTTATCACCCGTTTTTGCTTTTTCCATAAAGCCTCCCAACACATCTTTCATATTATCTAATGCTAATTTTCTGTTGTTAAACGTGATGATTTCATCGCCTTCTTTAAATTTTAATTTTTTTCCGAAATCATCCAGTTTATCAGTATTTACAACTACTAAATGACTTGTTTGAGGATTATAACCAACAGCAATACCTCCCAACGTGATTTTTTCTACTACACGTTTTTCGGTATAATTTAGGCCTACCATGGCAAAAATATCTTTAAATGGCAACGGTTTTGAACCAGCAACGTAAGTGTCTAAAAAATAACGAACTTCTTTGTATGATAGTTTTTCAATATCAGAAAATAAATCATCATCATTAAATGATTTTGTTTTACCATATTGTTTTGATAAGTCTTTCATGAGTTCTTGAGTTCCGTATTTGCCGTTGCTGTAATAACGTAACATGATATCAAGACACATGCCTATAACAGCTCCTTTTTCATATACGTTAGGATATTGACTTTTATATTTATCTAAGGCATACTTACTCATAACGGTAAACGGAACGGTATCATTATAGGAGTTATGCGCATTTTGTATTTTTTGAATCATCACATCAAAAAAATCATCAAATTCTATAAGTCCAGTTTTTACTTGCATGTGATGTGCTGCATATTCTGTTAAGCCCTCGTAGAGCCATAAATGCTTACTCATTACTGGATTATTAAAATCAAACTCACCAATTTCGTGCGAGTGTATGCTTAATGGTGTAACAATATGAAAGAATTCATGTGCGGATACATCTCTTATTTCTTGAGCTAAATCAGCAGTATCAGCTTCTGGTAAGGAATAGAAAGAAGAATATGAATGTTCTAAAGCGCCTGCAGATCCCGTTAAAGTAGGTTTATCAGTAAAATAGAATAAGAATGCATATTTGCTGATTGGTAATTCTCCACCTAAATATTCGGCTTGCGCAAATAATAATTCTTTTAAATTTCTCGCAACAAAATTAGACGACACTATTTTATTAGGAGAATAAACGGAAATTAAAACACGCGAATCACCAATGTTAATAGTAGTTGTATCGGGTTGGCAATATAAAATAGGCGCATCAACTAAATCATGATAATTGAATACAGATATAACGTCTTTTGTTTCGCCACTTTTTACGTTGGTTAAACTTGTTGATGCATAAAATCCTTTTGGTTTAGTGAACTCTAAAATAAAGTTGGTTTCAATTTTATTTTTAAAGTATCCAAAAAAACAATGTGTGTTGATACCAAAAACTTTTCCATCTTCAATGTCTGAGCCACCAGGTTCGAATACTACTTTTTCTTTAATATCTGTATCCCAAGTGTCTTCTACTTCATAAGTAATTTCCTTGATAGCAGAGGCAGGAGAGAGTTTATAAGAATTGACATTTAATTTTTCGATGGTAATTGTTTTTCCATCTTTACCTTCT
>JANYGR010000468.1 GCA_025359355.1 Bacteroidota bacterium
AGGTCTTTCTCTACCCAATTGTTTTTCAATATCTAATAAAACATCCATCAACTCGGTGCTTGATAATGTTGTATTAACGGATATGCAAACATTCAAATACGGTTGTTGGTCAGAAACGCCCCATGCTGCTGTTTCATATATTTTCGATGCAGCTATCAACTGCCCTACTCTTTCCGAAATTTCCGAAATTGCAAGCTGTAAAGAGGTTTCTCTATGACCTATATTACCGCCCAAACATAAATAAGCTACATTCATATAATTATTGGTAAATGTAAATGAAAGTATGATACTTTTAATCAATATTTTACTATAAATCATAAAACTATGAAACAATTTTTCGGAGCATTTTTTGGCTCAATTTTCAGTCTGTTACTTATAATAATAACAATAATTATCATTGCTGTTGTTTATAGCAAAGAAGAAGAGTACACCTTCAAGGAAAATTCAGTTCTACAACTTAATTTGAATGGAGAGATCAAAGAACGTGGTGTTACAAATCACTTTGGTAATCTAAATTTAGGGCCATTAATGCCTAAAGCAGGAGTTGGGTTAAATGATATTTTAGCAAATCTTAAAAAAGCAAAAGCGGATAAAGACATTAAAGGAATTTATTTAGAAATCAGTGAACCTGTAGCAGGTTTTGCAACTTTAGAAGAAGTAAGAAATGCCTTATTAGACTTCAAATCATCAGGAAAATTTATCTATGCCTACTCTGAAGTATATTCTCAAAAAGCCTATTACTTGGCATCTACAGCCTCTAAACTATTTTTAAATCCACAAGGCGCTTTGGAAATTAAAGGCTTAAGTTCCCAAATGTTATTTTTTAAAAATATGCTCGAAAAATTAAATGTAGAAGTTCAAATATTTCGTCACGGTAAATTTAAAAGTGCCATAGAACCCTTTATGCTTGATAAAATGAGCGAAGCCAATCGTGCTCAAGTAGAAACGTATTTAGGTTCTTTGTGGAATCACATGATCACAGGCATTAGCAAAAGCAGAGCTGTTACAGTAACCGAAATTAATACAATGGCTAATGATTTATTAATTAGAACGCCCGAAGATGCTGTAAAATATAAGTTAGTAGACGAATTAAAATACGAAGATGAAGTATTTAGTACGATCAAAAAAACAATTAACCTTACTGAAAATGATAAAATTTCGTTTGTAACCCTTGATAAATATACCCATGCGCCTGATGTTGTTGTAAAATCTAAAAACAAAATAGCTATTATTTATGCTGTTGGAGAAATCGTAAGTGGCGAAGGCGATGATCATAAAATGGGTAGCGTTGAAATTGCAAAAGCTATAAAAGATGCGCGATTAGATACTTCTATCAAAGCAATTGTATTTCGTGTAAACTCACCAGGTGGCAGTGCTTTGGCAAGTGATGTGATTTGGAGAGAAACAGTTTTAGCGCAAAAAGCAAAACCATTTGTTGTATCGATGGGTGATGTTGCTGCTAGTGGTGGCTATTATATTAGTTGTGCAGCCGATCGTATTTTTGCTGAACCAAATACAATTACAGGATCTATTGGTGTATTTGGTATGATCCCGAATGCACAAAAAGCCTTGTCAGAAAAATTAGGAATCACCGTTGATACCGTAAACACTAACAAACACAGTGATGTAGGAACTATACTAAGAGGCGCTTCTGGTATCGAATATGATTATATTCAACAAAGTGTAGAGCGTATTTACGATGTATTTATTACCAAAGTAGCACAAGGACGCCATACGCAAAAAAATAATATTGATAGTATTGGGCAAGGTAGAGTATGGAGTGGAACTGATGCTCTTAAAATTCATTTAGTAGATGAGTTAGGTGGTATTTCCAACGCCATTGCTTATGCTGTTAAGATGGCGAAACTTCCTAACTACAAAATTATCGACCTTCCTAAACAAAAAGATCCTTTACAAGAATTATTAGGTAATAGTAAAGAAGAAATGGAAACACGCGCCATGAAAACTAACCTTGGCGAACAATACATATACATCAAACAATCAAAAAATGTGTTGCAACTAAAAGGTGTTCAAGCTCGCTTACCTTACGAAATGATTATTGAATAAGCATTAACCAATCAATATTAATCCTTCAAGGTTTTAA
>JANYGR010000500.1 GCA_025359355.1 Bacteroidota bacterium
TGCACAGTGTTTGAGAAACGAAAAACCTGTTTATATAGAACTCGATAAAATATACCGTCAATCGGATAACCGCTTTATTGACCTATTAAACAACCTCCGAAATAATAAAGTAACTCAAGCCAATATTGATTTATTAAATACGTATTACAAACCAAATTTCAATGCGGCTGCCGCGTTAAACACCATTACATTAACAACGCATAACAACAAAGCCGATACCTTAAACCGAACAGCCTTAGCAGCTTTGCAAGGAAAATCATTTTACTATGGTGCTAAAATTGAACACGAATTTAATGAATATGCTTATCCAGTAGAAACAAATTTAGAGTTAAAAGTAGGTGCGCAAATTATGTTCATTAAAAATGATTCATCAGGTAAAGGGCAATTCTTTAATGGAAAAATCGCCAATATTTCCTCCCTAAAAGAAAATGCCATTGAGGTTGATTTCAAAGATGGTTCGAGACCTTTTGAAATTGAAACTCATCAATGGGAAAACATTAAATACGAGTTGAATGAAGTCACTAACGAAATAGAAGAAAAAATAGTTGGCACCTTCACTCAATTCCCCATTAAATTGGCTTGGGCAATAACGGTTCATAAAAGTCAAGGTTTAACTTTCGAAAAAGCCATACTTGATATCAATCACGCTTTTGCCCCTGGACAAGCTTATGTAGCTCTTTCCCGATTAAAGTCTTTAGATGGATTGATATTAACATCCCCTATTATTTTTAATGCCATCTCTCAAGATAAAGCATTAACAACTTACGCCGAAAACAAGCCAAAAAAAGAGGCTATCAGCCAACTAATACAACAAGAAACTGGTGCATTTTTGCGTCAATTTGTTTTAAAAGCCTACGATTTTAATTGGCTATATACTTGTATTAAAAATCATACTGACAGTTATGATAAAGAAGAAAACAAATCAAACAAACAAAAACACCATGCTTGGAGTCTATCGTTATTAAAGGATTTTGAGCCCTTACACTTAAATGCTGCTAAATTTACGAATCAACTTATTACCATATTTGATAGCAAGCAATCTGATTATTTAACTCAAATACATACTCGTAATTCAGCTGCTAAAAATTATTTCTATCCATTATTAAAAGATTTATCCAAACGCATTTTAATTCACATTGAAAACTTACGCGAAGAAAAACAAGTAAAAACCTATTTAGAAGAACTACTAGAGCTAGAAGGCTTATTATACAAGCATTTACAGCAATTAGATCGAGTAACATCTGTTGTAGAAAACATATTATTGAATAAAGAATTCAATAAACAAGAATTGAAACATAATGCTAACCAACAGGAGCGCTTAGAGTTAGTAAAGCAAAGCAGATCTGTGGTTGAAAAAGCAGATTCTGATCATAAAACAAAAAAAGTAACCAAAGTCAAAAACCCTTTAGAAACAAGAGGTTCGAAAGGAAAAAAAGAATCGAAAATACTTAAGCCTGATACGAAATTAACAACCTTTAATTTATACAAAGAAGGCAAAACCTTAACTGAAATTGCCACTGAACGAGCCATGGCAACTACAACCATTGAAGGGCATTTAGCGCATTATGTTGGATTAGGAATGATACCCGTTACTCAATTCATTACACAAGAAAAATATCAAAAGGTAATTGAAGTTGCTAAAAAGCATGAAGAAGGCTTTTTTGGACCCATCAAACAAGAGCTCGGAGATGACTATACTTATTCAGAGATCCGCTTTGCAATGTCTACGTTAAAGAATATGTACAAAAATGAGTCGGAATAAATAGACATTATATAAGTTAGAATATTGTTGGATATAGCGTTCGTCATTGCGAGGCACGAAGCAATCTCAAACAATACTATACGTGAGATTGCTTCGTAAAGGAACACTCGCAATGACGTATAAATAGGTATTCGCATATTAACTTATATAAACTCTAATGTATAGAGTTTAATAAATTACCGCATACATTGGTAATAGTGCGGTAGATGTGGACGAACGGAGCAGGGCTAAGGAATTAAAGTTTAGTAAACTTTTATTCCTTAGAGCCAGCAAGTGCGAGGGCTTTTTATAGCAAATAGTTGGCTGGCTTTTGGAGCGTATAGGGCTGAGCGAAAAAAGTTTTGTAAACTTTTGAAACGAAAGAGCCAGCAAGTGGGCAGGAAAATATGGCGTTCGTCCTTGTCCCGATAGCTATCGGGATTGTATCTTTTGGTTAAGCAAAAGATAATACACTATTTAATCAATGAATTGAATAAAAAAACTAGTTAAAAAAACTTAAATCATTTTTATAGTAACTTTATACCATATACATTAGAAAAAAATTACAAGCACAAATCAACTATGAAAAAATTCTTATCCTCAAAAATATTCCGCGCTATTTGGTCACTAGGTTTAGCCGCATTATTATATTATGTATGTCCGCCTTGCTTTAGCAAAACGACGCTTGCCGTCGTATTAGGCATATTGGTTATCTTAGTTAACAGTTCTTCTTTATTAGCTAAAGCGCCTATCATTACTCATATTTCGCGCTTTTTAGTTGGAGGCTTATTTATTTTTTCGGGTTTTATCAAAGCAAACGACCCTTTAGGTTTTAGTTATAAATTAAAAGAATATTTTGAAGTATTTCAACAAGACAGTGGTTTAGGTATTTTCGAAAGCTTTGCACACATTGCCCTACCGTTGGCTATTTTACTGTGTGTGAGCGAAATGGCCTTAGGCTTCATGTTACTAGTAGGCTATCGAAAAAACTTAACGCTAGGTTTATTATTAGCGCAAATATCTTTTTTTACTTTCCTAACTTTTTACTCTGCTTGTTTCAACAAAGTAACTACTTGCGGTTGTTTTGGCGATTTCTTGGTATTAAAACCATGGGAAAGTTTTTGGAAAGACATTGTTTTACTTATCCTCATAACCTTGCTGTATGCAGGAAAAGAAAGCATCAACGAATTATTTTCTCCCCTACTCACCATCACGTTTACCATCATTGCTATCGTATTATCCGTTCTATTCCCTATCCATACTTACAGAAACTTACCTGTATTCGATTTCAGAGCATATAAAATTGGTGATAACATAAAAGATAATATGAAGCCTGGTGCAGGTTACGAGCCAGCGAAATACGAATCCATGTTGGTATATAAAAATTTAAAAACAGGCGAATCAAAAGAGTTTTCAAATGAAGAATATAACCGTTTAAAAATTTGGGAAGATACCCTAACTTGGAAATGGGAAGCAACGAATAATAAATTAATACATGATGCCATTAATCCTCCTAAGATTGTTGATTTTTCTATCACTTCCCTTGATGGCTATGATTTGAAAGACTCAGTGTTGAATAACAAAGACTATATGTTTTTATTAATTTGTTGGGATTTAACCCAAACAGATGATGATGAAACACTGCACGCTAAAATAAATGATCTATACAAATTAGCATCGTCGGATAAAATTAAAGTATTAGCATTAACGCAAAATGATGCTAAAATGATTGACGACTATAAACACAAACACCAAGCCTTGTATGATTTTGCAAATGCAGATGGAGTGGTATTAAAAACGATGGTGCGTTCTAACCCGGGATTAATATTGATTAAAGACGGAACCGTTATCATGAATTGGCATCACAATAATTTCCCAAGTTATAGTGATGCAAAACAGAAATACATGAAATAGAAATTAAGTATTAACTGTACTACAATCCTTCAAGGTTTTAAAACTTTGAAGGATTTTTTTTGAGCATAACCCTTGTTTGTGAATAAATATAAATGCTATATATTTGTTAAGAAGACTATTAAGCTCAGTATCGGTAATATAAGATATTGTATGATGAAATAGACTATAAAAGATAATTATAGGCAATTATATTAGATAACAATGGCAGAATGGGAACCAATATCATTAAGTAAACTTTACGACCAAATCCAAAAGGCAGAAACGGACTTAAACGGAGAGTTGTTGAATTTTTGGCAATTAATTAAACTCAACCCAACAAAATGGTTAGAGAAAAAATACGGAGACCAAGGTGA
>JANYGR010000432.1 GCA_025359355.1 Bacteroidota bacterium
GATTGGTAAGAATATTGGTGGTAATGACAAGAATACTCAGATTGAGATGAGAATTTACTTTTAACAAAGAAAAAACAAAGTAATCCTAAAATTAAGAAAATTGAATATAATGTGCTTTTTTTCACTTTGTAAATATAGATAATTAACTAGTTTTTTCTTTTAAATAATATAAATAATTCTAAATCAAGGTTAAGAAAAAATATTATTTTTCATTTCCATATTTTTTCGTTTTTTGCTTAGTTACCCAATAAAATAAAGCGGGAATAATAATAGGTGTAAAAATCAATGTTGATGTAAGACCTCCAATAATTACCGTTGCCAAAGGTCGTTGAACATCTGAACCGATCCCTTTACTTGTTGCTGCTGGAATTAAACCAATAATTGCAACAATTAACATCATTAAAATAGCTCTAAATTGTTCGCCTGCGATTTTTTGAACCACAGCTCTTAATGTTAACTTACTAGTATACACTTCCCTATTTAGCGCAGAAACTAACAATACTCCAGCCATGACAGAAATACCAAATATAGACACAAATCCAACGCCTGCTGATACATTAAAATTATAACCACGAATTAATAAGGCTGTAATACCTCCTGTTAGGGCAAATACAATACAGGTAAGTGTTACTAATGTATCTTTAAAGTTTTTAAATAACATAAATAAAAATACAAATACAATCACAATCGTTAATGGAATGGTTAAGGATAATTGTTTACCCGCTCTTTCTAAATTTTCGTATTGCCCTCCGTAAATTATATTATAACCTTTTGGTACGCGTATGGCCGCTGTAATTTTCTGATTCAATTCTTTCACAAATGATCCTTGATCTCTGCCACGAACGTTGGTACGAACCGTTACCATTCGTTTTCCATCAATACGATAAATATTAGTTTGTCCATCTTTATAATTAATATCGGCTAACTGTTCCATAGGTATTAATGCTCCAGTTGCTGATGGAACTAATAGTTTTTTTATCACATCGATAGAGTTTCTACTTTCAGGTAAAAAACGCACAACCATGTCGTAACGTTTTGTTCCATCATAAATAGTTCCTACTGCCTTCCCTCCTACTGCGGCTTCAATCATCGCTTCAATATCACTTACATTGATACCGAAACGAGCCGCATTTTCACGATTAATGTTAATGGCTAATTGAGCCTGAGTGCCTTCTTGCTCAATATTAACAGATGCAGAACCTTTGGTATCACGAACAATTGTAGCGATACTATCTGCTTTTTGTCGCATCAATTTTAAATCCTCTCCAACAATAGACACGGCTAAATCGGCAGCACTACCTGTTACAATTTCCATTACCTGATCAATAATTGGTTGACCAGAATTAAAAGATGCTCCTGGTAATTCGCGCTCGAGTTCCTTTTGCATACTCTTTACTATTTCTTTTTTAGAAATCGTATCGCTCCATAATTTATATTCTTTTAAACCTACTAAAATTTCTGTACGATTTGTAGGGAATGGATCTGTTCCGTCATCATTACGTCCTGTTTGCGTGATTACATAGGACACTTGCGGGTATTTAGAAATAATAGAACGGATTTTAGGAGCAATCTTCGCGTTTTCCTGAATAGTAATACCTGATGGCAAAAACGAACGCATGAAGATGGAACCTTCATCTAATTCAGGTAAAAACTCTGTTCCCAATTTTATTCCAAAAGCTAATAAAATCATTAAAACGACTGTTCCTCCAAGAACTACTGTTTTATGGAAACGTAAAAATTTGTTTAATCCTTTTACATATAATTTATCTAAAAAATCGAGTACGAAATTTTTATGAGGCTTCATTGGTTTCGTTTCTGATAACAATGATTTTTTGTATGCGAACGATATTAATACTGGAATCAGTGTTAAAGCGCATAACATAGAGCCTATAACAGCAAAGCCTAGGGTTAATGCCATAGGCGAAAATAATTTCCCTTCAACGCGAGTCATTAATAAAATAGGTGTGTATGCTAAAATAATAATGGTAACTGAAAAGAAAATTTCTCGCCCAACTTCCTGAGCAGCTAATAAAGTAATACGAATAATCCCTTCCTTTCTTTCTGCAACAGTTGCGCTACGATATTTCCGAATGAGGTGTTCGGCCATTATACAAGCACCATCTACAATAATACCGAAATCAATGGCGCCTAAGGATAATAAGTTAGCAGGAATATGTGCCAGTTTCATTAAGATAAAGGCAAATAATAAAGAGAAAGGTATAGTAGCTGTTACAACTAAAGCGGCACGCATACTTCCTAAAAATAAGATTAGGATAATAATAACAATGGAAATACCTTCAAATAAAGTATGAGCAACAGTTTCTAAAGAATGGTCAATTAAAAAACTTCGGTCATATAATACTCTTAGTTTAACACCTTCTGGTAATTCATTTTCGGTAAGATCTTTTATTTTTTCTTTTAATTTTAATAAAACTTCGCTTGGATTTTCACCTCTTCTTAATAAAATAATTCCTTCTGTTGATCCTACTTTATCAATGCTGTCTTTTGGAATTGCATAACCCAAAACTCCTGATGGTGGTGGTGGTGCAATTTCTACACTAGCTACATCTCTAATAAATACAGGTGTTCCATTAACTGAAGTAAGTACAATATTTTGAATATCTTTTTCTGATTTCAAAGCTCCCAATCCACGAACAGCAAAACCTTGTCCGCCTCTTTCGATAACTCCACCACCTGTATTTTGATTATTATTTTCTACAGCCGTAATAACATCTTGTAAGCTTAAATTGTATTTACGCAATTTATCTGGTGCTGTTAAAATATGATATTGCTTTATAGGCCCGCCAAACGTGGTAATATCAGCTATTCCTTGAACCTGTAATAAAGCGGGGCGAATAACCCAATCTTGTAAATCTCTTAATTGCATAGGAGAATATGTTGGTGGTGCTTCCACTACATATCTATAAATTTCTCCAACAGCAGTTGTTAAAGGTGCTAATTCTGGAGTAACACCGGCAGGTAATTGTAAAGATGATAAACGTTCGATGACCTGTTGACGTGCAAAATAATCATCTGTTCCATCAATAAAGGTTAATTGTACAACTGATAGTCCAAAAATAGTACGAGAGCGTCTGTCTTGTACACGAGGCATATTATTTAAGGCACGTTCTATTGGAATTGTAACCTGCTGTTCTACCTCTTCGGCTGCACGGCCACTATAAGGTGCAATAATAATTACATTAGCATCTGCAATATCAGGATACGCCTCAATTTTCAACATCGTGAAACACCAATAGCCTGTTAATGCAAATATCAACGCTAAGGCAATAACTACCCAACGATTTTTTAAAGAGAATATGAGTAAGTTCTTAATCATTAATAGACGTCAACATGGTGTGTTACAATTGTTCCGTTAGTGCCTAACTTTCTAATCTCTTTAATAACATTTTTTACTTTTTCATCTTCATCAATAAACGTAATGATCATGGGCACTTCATCAAATGAAAATAATTGATTGGGGTTTTTCATTTTTTGGTTAGCACCAAAACCCATAAACCCATCAATAGCAGTAGCACCATTCATGTCATTTTTTATTAAAACTTCCATAATAACAGTATACAAGAGATTATCATCATACATCTCATCCTTGTCTATATATATTTGTGCTTGTAACATGATTTTATTTTTTAATAACCGAATGATATACCTTTTAATTGCATAACTCCTTCTGTAACCACAACATCGTTTTGATTAAGTCCAGTAAATACAATAATATTATCATTTACCTGTTGTCCTGTGGATACTTCTCTGCGCTCAAATTCATTTTCTGATATTTTTACAAATACGTAATTTTTACTTTGAACAGTTACCAATGCTGATTTAGGAATCGCAATAAAATTCCCTTCTGATACACCAAAATTAGCCGTAGCATACATGCCCGCCTTTAGTTTACCATTTGGATTAGTGATGGCTAAACGCAATTTAACCATACGAGTTACATTATCAACTACATCTCCAAGGCTTTCTATTTTTCCAATAAATGTTTGATCGGGATAAGATGTAAAAAAAACATTACAGTTACCACCTATTTTTATTTTCTCTAATTGATTTTCAGGAATATCGCAAATAACCCATACACTGTTTGCTTTCGCATTTTGCAGCGCTTCTGGATTAAAGCCTGCCAATTTTAATTTTGCTTCGTGCTCAATAATAGCAGCATTTTCGTTAGCTAACTGAGTTTGCGCCTCAATAACATCTTTTCCTGTAGCTGCACCATTTTTAGCTAAATCGTTTACGCGTTCTAAATTTAATTTATACTGAGTAATATTAATACTATGTCGCAATAAGGATGTGTAATTCGCTGTTAAATCAGGGTTATCAAACAATATTAAATTTTGCGATTTACTTTCTTCACTCGAAACAACAGAGGCTACTACTCTGGCAGGAGCTGTTATTTCAGCTTCAATATTTTGCGAAGCAATGCGTTGTGTCTTGAAAAAATTAATAGTAACTGTGTCATTTGGAAAAGAAACAAATTTTCCATTTTCCCTAACAATAGGCTTTGTACTTTTGGTCTGGGTTACCATATTAGTGGGCTTTTCACCACAACCAACACAAATGTAGATAAAACTTAAAAAAATTAAATGTTTAATAAATGCCATTGATGATGTTATTTTAATTGGTTGATTAATCCTGATGAATATAATAATTGCACATAACTGTTACTGTAATTATAGAGTTCATCATAATACATTTTTTGTGAGTCGAACCATGTTCTTTGTGCTTCTAAAAAATCGATAATGGTTGTTCCTCCTTTTAAATAGGCATATTTCACAGAACTTAAAATTTGTTCCGCTTGAAGCATAATCACTTTAAATTTTTCTAAATTTTGTTTTTGCGTTTGATAACTGTTAAACGACGTGGTTATTTCTGTTTTCAATTGTTGTTGAGTCGTTTGCAAACTTTGTTCAGCCTGAGCCTGCAATAATTTTGATTTTTGTATTTCGCCCTGGTTTCTGCTAAATATTGGTATCTGTATAGTACCATATACACCTAAGTAGGGGATTTTATTTTGTGGATTATAGATCATACCAATTTCAGGCGTAGGTTTTGCTAAGGCTTTTTGCAAGCCTATATTGCTTTTCGCTGTGTTAATGGTTGTTTGAGCAACTTGTATATCCGTACGATTGATCTCAGCATAATTTAACAGAGAGTCTATTTTATTACTAACCGAAGCAGATATAAATTCATCATTCAAATTAATATTGATGCTATCTGTTGTTCCTAATAAAAATCTAAGATTTTGTAATTGATTTCTGTATTCCTGCTGTGCCGTTCGTATTTGTAATTTATATTGTTCGGCGATTAATTGTGTTCTGATTAAATCAGTAGTCGTGATCACCTGCTTTTTTAAGCGCAATTCATTTATATAAACAAGACTGTCAATATTTACCTTTGCGTGTGATATCAAATCCAGATTTACTTTGGCGTACCAGGCATTGATCCAATTATTACTCACATTTAAAAATAAATTTCTCTCTATTTCGGCATAATTAGTTTGCGCTAGCTTTACACCTTGTTGAGCCACTTCTAATTTGTATTTACGAAGTGCTGGCATTTGCATAGGTTTTGTTAATTGCCACCATATCTGCATATTATGTCCATTCAAATAACCCGTATTAGCTGGGAAAAAGGAAGGATTCATTAACTGCAATGTTTGATTATTTAAGATAGGATTCGGTCGAAGCTTAGCCGTTGTAATATCGGCCTGTGCAATACCCACATTAAAACTTTCAGTCTTTAAAATAGGATTATTTTCCTTAGCCTTGGATATTGCCTCTTTTAGGGTAATAGACGTTTGGGAAAACAACAATGCTGAAGTTAACTGTATAAAAAAAATAAATAGTGTCCTATTTAATTTCAGCATGAGTAATGTTTTTATGTTTTAAATAATTTTAAAGTTGTAAATATACTATTTTAGGGCATTAAACCACTTGCATTTGCTCCTTATAAAGTATCCTTCAGGAGAATTATAAACGCTTGCTAATTGGTTGATGTAAGATGGTCCTGCAAAATCTCAGTAAACTTGTTGATAAAAAACTATGAAATAAAATACCAATTTATCTACCAAGATCTTGCAAGGTATCTTTAAGATGGTCCTGCAAAATCTCAGTAAACTTATTGATAAAAAACTATGAAATAAAATACCAATTTATCTACCGAAACTTTGCAAGGGATCTTTAGAGCCTTAGCTCAATTTTAACACGCGAGTGAAGTATTACTAATACTAAATTATTGATGGCAATAAAATCGTTTGATTTTAGTTGAATAGCAAACCAATAATTGGTATCATTAACCTACTAACGTGGATAGTAACCATCATTAAAAAAGATGTTACTTAGAAAAGAATCAAATACGAAAATTACAAAGCACCAAGTAAATTGGGTTTGTACATTTTTCTGCTAAAGGTTTTGCAGAAATTAAATTAGGTTGTTCAACTTCACTTAAGAAATAAACAACAAAATAAGGGATAGTAAAAGCTTGGATTTGAAAACCATCTACAACTTCATTTTCATTTTCCTCAAATAATAAATCGGGGATAGAAGATGAATTTGACTCCTTTTGAGAATATGAATGACTATGGTTAGTTACTGAACTATAGTGTTTAGATAACTTCGTATTAAAAGACTGATACGTGCTAATACTAAATGATGCTAAAAAGCAAAGTAAAAAAAACAAGGAAAAATATGTTGCTTTATTTAGTTTCATTTTTTAATATCGTATGCAAATGTACTACATATTTTATCAATTAAGTTCATTTCTCTATTTTCAGTGCACTATTTTTAAGATTTTTTATAAAAGTGATTCAAGAATTTGTATAATTACAAACCTTATTTTTACGAATGCCAAAAATAATCCAATATCTCATACTGTTTTTTCCAGGTATTATAGTGGCTCAAAGTTTCACCATTAGTGGTTATGTAAAGGATAAGTCTAATGGCGAATCGGCAGTGGGTGCTAATGTGTATGTGAAAGAAACCATGCAAGGCACTAATGCTAATGCTTATGGTTTTTTTTCATTAACACTGCCAAAAGATAAATACACTTTAGTTTGCAACTCTTTAGGTTATAACACCATTACTGATACCATCTATTTAACTAAAAACATTACCAAAAATATTTCATTAGAGCCTCAAGGTAAAGAATTAGAGGAAGTTGAAGTAAAAGCAGAAAAAACAGATGCTAATATTCAAAGCTCTCAAATGAGTTCTGTTCAATTAGATATTATACAAATTAAAAAACTCCCTGCTTTTATGGGAGAAGTGGACATTCTTAAAACCATACAATTAATCCCAGGCGTTAAATCGGCGGGAGATGGTAATTCGGGATTTTATGTGCGTGGCGGTGGTCCCGACCAAAATTTAATACTCTTAGATGAAGCTACAATTTACAATGCGTCTCATCTCATGGGATTTTTCTCGGTGTTTAATGGAGACGCTATTAAAAATGTAAACCTCATTAAAGGTGGTATGCCAGCTCAATATGGTGGGCGTTTATCGTCTGTGCTTGATATTTCCATGAAAGAAGGGAACTCTAAAAAAGTGCAAGTGGATGGTGGTATAGGAGTTATTGCTTCTCGTTTAACCATACAAGGTCCTATTAAAAAAGATAAAGCGTCGTTTATAGTTTCGGGAAGAAGAACTTATATTGATGTGTTATCTAAACCATTTTTCTCAACAGGTTCAGCATTTGCAGGAACATCCTATTATTTTTATGACGTTAATGCTAAA
>JANYGR010000534.1 GCA_025359355.1 Bacteroidota bacterium
TGCACAGGCGCAGGCTGCCGCGAAATACGGACTGTAGGGCAGTTAATAGCTGCATCGAAAATATATGAAACAGCAGCATGGGGTGTTTCCGACCAACAACCGTATTTGAATGTTTGTGTATCTGTTAATACAACCTTATCAAGCGCTGAGTTGATGGACGTTTTGTTAGATATTGAAAAACAATTGGGTAGAGAAAGACCTGATAATGAAATTTACGCTTCAAGAACCATTGATATTGATATTTTATTTTATAATAAAGATTGTGTAGATACGCTTAAACTAACGATTCCGCATCCTCGTTTACACTTAAGGAAATTTGTATTAGTTCCTTTGTGTGATATTATTCCAAATTTTTTGCATCCTGTTTTAAATAAAAGTATATTTAATTTGTTAAACGAATGTGAAGACGAATTAGAAGTTAAGCTTTATAAATAAGAAAATGTTTATTAGTATAGAAGGAAACATAGGATCAGGAAAAACAACCTTGGCTAAGGCACTTGCCAAGCAATTAAAAGCAACATATTTGCCTGAGCAATTCGAGGAAAATGTATTATTACCTTTGTTTTATAAAGATCCTAAGACGTTTGCTTTCCCAACGGAATATTCTTTTTTAATTGACCGTCACAAACAATTATTAACGTATTTTCAAACAAAAAAAGAGCAACATGTTACAGTAAGTGACTTTCATTTTGATAAATGTATTTGTTTTGCAAAAGCCAATCTAAGTCAAAAAGATTTCCTTTATTTTAAAAAACATTTCAAAGCTATGCATGCCTCTGTTAAACAGCCTAATTTGGTTGTTTATATAAATACCGAAGTACCTTTATTAGTAAAAAACATCAAAAAACGAGGTCGTGCTATTGAAAAAACAATTGCAACAGATTATTTGTCAGCACTTAAAAAATCATTCGATAATTATTATATTATTAAAGATAAATCTAAGACTCCCGTTTTAGTTTTAACGATTTACTCATATACCGATAAAACCTTGCAAATTTGTTGCACTGAAATTATAAAAACACTACAACTTAATACTAAATGAAAATGAAATATATTTTAATCATATTGGGTTTCATCATTGTATTACCAAGCTTTGGGCAAGATGACTTTTTTTTGAAATTTATTGGTCATAATTTTTTTAACAACGAAAAATTACTTCGTACAAATATTAAAGTATTAGATGGTAAGGTTGTTGTTAATGAATTTAATACGAATGAATCGCATACGTTTAAATTAACATTACCTTATGGTAAAACGTACGATGTTTATTTGACCAATAAAAAATGCCAAACTATGTATTTGCGTGTATTAGCTGACATACCAGTTGATAAGAGAAACAGGGACATGATTTATGAATTAGATATTCCTTTTTTTCAAAGAGATGGAGTTCGATTTGATACGATTCAATTTCAAAAACCGTTTCATCAAATTGTATTTAACGGCATTAATAAATTTGTGGATGACACCACTTACATGAATCATTTTTTGAAGAATATTGTTCGCCCTATTATTATCGATACAGTTAAGCCCGTTGTTAATATTCCTAAACCTAAAGAGTATGTGCAATTGTCGGGGAAAATAAGTTTGGATAACGATAAAAAATCGGTTCTTAAAAATAAAACAGTGTTATTAATTAATAAAAAAGGAGAAACAATTGCGCAAGCCCAAACTACAAATTTTGGTGTATTTGTATTTCAGCATGTAGATATAGATGTTGCTAATGGTATATCAGTTATGTTGCCGAAGGCAGAAAATCCTACAAATGCGAGTATTAAATTAGAATCATCATCTAAAGAAAAGATTGTTACTATTATTGCTGATGCTACTCAAACCTGCATGTTTAAGAACTCAGCCAATTTACCCATCATTTCTAAGCTTATCGATAATGATTTTAGATATAATATTGGAGGTAAATTAATTTCAACAAATGGCACAACTAAAAAAATAGTTTCCAATAAAGTGGTTTATTTATTGGGTTCCAAAAACAATGTTATTCAAAAATCGAAGTCCAATATATTGGGTAACTTTTTATTTACGAATATCCTTTCAGGGCAACATTATAGTTTTGCGATAGACACTTCTGATATACCAGTTAATGAACATATTGATATATATACTGTTAAGGATAAGCTGGTAACACGCTTCGATTCTATCAGTAATAAACGCTATCATTATAAATTTCTTTCTACAGCGAGTTCATCGTTTAACGATATTGTTATTGATGATTCTCAATTAAAAATGAATGTGAAAGGTAAATTATATGGCGATAATAAAAATAATCCCTTATCAAATTTGAAAGTATTATTAATGAACGATCAGTATGAAACGATTGATTCAGGGATGACAGATAACCAAGGTGATTTTTCTTTTAAATATGTTCCTTATAATAAACAAGTGCTCTTAAATGCAGAAAACGAAAAAAACATTCTTGAATCATTTAATAACATTATGGTATTTGATAACGATGAAAATCTTATTAAGATTGTTTTTTTAGTAAAAGGAAAGAAGTTTAATTATAAACCCTTATCTTCTGAGCAAAGTCGAATAGTAGAAATTTTTGTGGATGATCCCTGGCTAACTTTATTAGACAGGGAGATTGCAGCTAAAAAAGCAGCGGGTTCAACTGAAATAATTATTGAATCTATTTTATTTGATGTAAATAAAGCTGATTTGTTGCCTCAATCGTTACAAACTTTGGATAAGGTAATTTTAGCGATGCAAACAAATAAAAATTTTAATATAGAATTAAGTGCTCATAGTGATAGCAGAGGAAGTGATTTGCAAAACATGGCTTTAAGCCAAAAGCGCGCTAATAGTGCAAAAGAGTATATAGTAAGCAAAGGCATTGATGCAGATAGAATCATTGCAAAAGGATATGGCGAAACAAAGCTTGTGAACAATTGCGGAAATGGCATTATTTGTAGTGAAGACGAACATGCTGTGAATAGAAGAGTTGAGTTTAAAATTAGTTACCATTAATAGATCTTATGTTCCCTCCACACGAAATAATTGAAGCTGCGCAAATTGTATATGAAGACAATCATTTGATCGTCATCAATAAAAAATCATCTGAAATTGTGCAGGGCGACAAAACAGGCGATATGCCTTTATCAGAAAAGGTGAAAAATTTTATTAAGCAACGCGATCAGAAACCAGGAAATGTATTTTGCGGGGTTTGTCACCGCTTAGATAGGCCTGTTTCAGGTATTGTCATTTTTGCAAAAACAAGCAAAGCTTTGTCTCGCATGAATGAATTATTCAGAGATAAAACCATTCAAAAAACATATTGGGCTGTGGTTAAAAATAAACCGCCACATCAAACAGCGCACTTAACGCATTATCTGATCAAGAACGAACAAACTAATAAATCAAAAGCGTATAACGAAGAAAGAAATGGTGCACTGAAAGCAGAGCTAGCTTATACCTTAATCGCGTCTATTGCTAATTATCATTTATTGGAAATTAATTTGTTTACAGGTCGTCATCATCAAATACGTGCACAGCTATCTGCCATTGGTTGTCCTATTAAAGGTGATTTGAAATATGGTTATGATCGTTCAAACCCTAATGGGTCTATTCATTTACATTCTTATAAAACAGAATTTATACATCCTATTAAATTAGAAAAAGTAACCATCATTTGTAAACCAAGAACAGATGATGTTGTTTGGAAAGAACTGATGAAAGCGGTTTAGGTTATTAATGTAAATTATAAAAACAATATTAAAATTGATTTATGAAACGTATCATTATTTTACTATTATTTATTTCTATTAATGCTTTTTCTCAAGAGGCTATAGATACATTGACAAAAAATAGTAAAATATATTTTGGCGTCGACCAGAAAAATTTAATAGTAACGCCCTTTGCAAATAGTAATTATTTAATTGAAAACACAATCAATTCTTTCTTTAAAAAAAATGATTATTGTTTTTCACTTGGTGTTGGTGTAATAAGTAACATAGAAGATGGTAATGGGAGTCGTAATAAAATGTTTGGTGGACAGGCTAGTATTTCTATCGATTTTTATGATTATAAAAAGATTCTATATGTCCCAATAACAATTGCGATAAGCTATTACAGACATAATTATCACTATAATACTTTAGATGCTCTTGTTTCGGCAGGAAATATAAATGCAAAAATTGGGATAGAATATATTATTTTAAAACAAGTTCATTTATACATAAATGGCGGGATTAATATTAGTTATTTTTCTGACAGTTATACTGAATCAAATGGAAAAAGGCATAATAGAAGCCTTACAGGAGGCTATCCATATGTTTTTGATACTGGCTTAAAATATTTTTTAAAAAAGAAATAAAATTATTAATTTCACTTTAAAACTTAATAAATTATTTATGAAACAATTATTCTTTTTCTTAATAGCATCTCCCATTTTTTTATTAGCTCAAACAACGGATTCCATTAAACAAAAAAGGTTTGCTATTGGTGTAAACTTTTCTCCTGATTATAGTTATCGAAATTTTATTCAACCCCCACGTATTACTGATAATTCGCAAGATTACTACTCCTATAGTGAATTGCCAAAATACGGATATACTACTGGACTAACATTTGATGTTAATATAGGTAAACGATTTACATTAGAAACAGGAGTTTTGTTTGCGGATAAGGGTATAAAAATGGAAGAAACTATTTATGATAAAATTTATTCGAATGGAACGAAAGATATATACTCTTCAACAAAAACAAAGTTTCATAATTATTTCCTTGATGTACCTATTAAAGTAAATATTAATATTTTAGTTAAACGGTTCAAATTATATGCATCAACTGGCGCTGCGCTGAATATAGTTTTAGGTTATAAAAAAGTTTCAGAGGCTAGTTATCCAAATCAGCCATCTATAACTTCAACTAGTTCAGTTTTTAATTCTAGTCATCAATCGCCTATTGGCATAACCTTTTTAATAGGTATTGGCGCTAGTTATGAACTAAACAAAAAAATAGTTTTAAAAATTGAACCCATTTATAGACAAAGTATTAATTCTACTTTTCAATTAAAAAGCAATGGGATTTTTTATTCTATAGGAACTAATATTGGCGTTAATT
>JANYGR010000034.1 GCA_025359355.1 Bacteroidota bacterium
GTAAAACAAAAATAGGTGAGTATAAAAAATAAAAATATTCTCATATCATTCATATATTACTTATAAATATAAGTATTTATCTTGATGTGAGAATATTTTAAGAAAAATGATAACCCTAAGTTAGTTAACTATAGGATTATCAGTTGAAGGTGTTTGAGCTATTGATGGAGCATCCTCTGTTTTAGACTGGATAGCTTCGTGAATTTGTTTTTCTTTCAATTCCTCTTCAGCTATATCTTTTGCAAACGGTCGTTTTCCAAAAATAGCTTCTAAATCCTCTTTAAAAATAACTTCTTTCTCTAATAATTTTTCAGCTAATAATGTCAGCTTATCTTTATTAGCCATTAATATTGCTTTTGTACGAGCATACGCAATATCAATCATTTTCTTAACCTCTTCATCAATTATTTTAGCAGTACTTTCACTGTACGGTTTATTGAAATTGTATTCGCTTTGCCCTGAACTATCATAATAACTTACATTTCCTATTTTATCATTTAGTCCGTAGTAAACAATACAAGCATAAGCCTGACGAGTAATTTTTTCTAAATCACTTAAGGCACCCGTTGATATTTTGCCAAAAATAACTTCTTCAGCTGCTCGTCCACCAAGTGTTGCACACATTTCATCTACAATTTGTTCCGTAGTTGTAATTTGACGCTCTTCTGGCAAATACCAAGCAGCGCCTAATGAACGGCCACGAGGCACAATCGTTACTTTAATTAACGGAGAAGCGTGCTCGCACATCCAACTTACAGTTGCATGACCTGCTTCGTGAAAAGCAATCACTCGTTTTTCTGTAGGTGTAATAATTTTATTTTTCTTTTCTAAACCAGCAATAATTCTATCAACTGCATCTAAAAAGTCCTGCTTGGTCACAACTTTTTTATTGGCACGAGCCGCAATTAAAGCCGCTTCATTACAAATATTAGCGATATCAGCACCACTAAAGCCTGGGGTTTGTTTTGCTAAAAATTCAATATCAACAGAATCGTCAATTTTAATCTTTTTTAAGTGTACTTTAAATATTTCTGCACGCTCAACAACATCAGGCATATCTACATATATCTGTCTGTCAAAACGACCCGCACGCATTAACGCTCTATCTAAAATATCTGCACGGTTAGTTGCAGCTAAAATAATGACACCGCTGTTAGTTCCAAAACCATCCATTTCTGTTAAGAGTTGGTTCAAGGTGTTTTCACGTTCATCATTACCGCCGGCAGCCGCATTTTTTCCACGTGCTCTACCAATCGCATCAATCTCATCAATAAAAATAATACAAGGTGCTTTTTCTTTCGCTTGACGGAACAAATCACGCACACGCGATGCCCCTACTCCCACAAACATTTCTACGAAATCAGAACCTGATAACGAAAAGAAAGGAACTTTAGCTTCGCCTGCTACTGCTTTTGCCAATAAGGTTTTACCAGTACCTGGAGGGCCAACTAATAACGCACCTTTAGGAATTTTAGCACCTAAATCTGTATATTTTTTAGGGTTCTTTAAAAAATCTACAATCTCCATCACCTCAACTTTTGCGCCATCTAAACCGGCTACATCATTAAATGTGATATTTACATTAGAATCTTTATCAAACAAAACTGCCTTTGATTTTCCAATATTAAATATTTGCCCTGCTCCACCTGAACCTCCGCCCATTCGACGCATCATAATAACCCAAAAAACAATAATGATGACGATTGGGAATAACCATCCTACATATTGTTTCCAATCACTTCTTTCTTCACTTGAAGGCGATACTCTTAAATTAGCAGGAACATTAGCTGTTGTTTGAACTAAGCGCACTTGCTCTAAAAAATCTTTCACATCAGGCACAGACACTCTAAAGTGAGGGCCATTAGCGGTTTTAGTGTCAGGAAATAAAGGAACTCTCTTGCCTGTTTTATTATCCGTTGCAAAATAACGAGGTAGTTTTAAACTATCTTTCTCTACCGTGATTTCAGCATATTTTTCAGAAGCAATCACAATCACAATCTTGCGAACATCTCCTTTTGCAAGCATGTTTTGTTCGAAATCATTTTCGTCTGTAGGAAAAACTCGACTTTCAAAGTCTTGTCCCATAAACACAAAACCTAAGAGTCCAATAATTACCAAACCGTAAATCCAGTAGAAGCTATTGCCACCGCCACCTGTAGAAGGTCCGCCAAAAGAATTCGTGGATTTTTTTCCAAAACGCTCTTTCATTTTTTCAAACTGTTTTTTTCTATCATCCTCTGGTGAGGGGTTCGTGTTTTTTTGTTCGTCGCTCATTGTTATAATTATAACTAGTTAATTGCTTTATGTGCTGTTATTCTCTTCTACTTAAGCAAATAACTTTATGTTTTGTTGAATTATTTCGTAAAAATTAATCTGGGATACGTGTTGTTTCGCCATCAGCCCAAAGACCTTCGATGTTATAAAACTCGCGTGTTTCACGCATAAATACGTGAGCCACAATATTTACATAATCCACTAAAATCCATTCGGCATTTTGATAGCCTTCGCTGTGGTATGGGCGTTCTTTTGTATTTTTCATCACACCTTCCTCTACAGAATCGGCAATGGCATGAACGTGTGTCGTACTATCAGCATCACAAATCACAAAATAATCAGCCACACGGTGCTCAAGTTTAGATAAATTGATAATGGTAATGTTTTTAGCCTTTTTTTCTTTCATCCCATCAACAATCGCATCCAACAAACTCATGGTTTGTTCTTTGGTAGATTCTTTTTTTGGACGCTTTACTGTTTTAGGTTTCGCTTTTTTATTTTCAGTATTTGCAATACGATTAGCTTCTTTTTGCTCCTCTTGTTTTTCTGTTAAAGGTATTTTGACTACTTTTTTTACGACACCTTTTTTAGGCGTTGCTTTTTTTGTTGCCGCTTTTTTTACAGGAGTTGCTTTTTTTGTTGCTACTTTTTTTGCTGGTAATTTTGCCATATTATTTTTATTGCAGATGCTGCTCGCTTTATAATTTTATTTGTTTATTTGCTTAATCAACAAATTTAACCTTTTTGTGCGAATGCAAACACTATTTATTGGACAGCACTTGATTTTTTTGCACGAGGTAGACAGCACCAATACTTATGCCACGAACTTGTTAAGGAACGTTAATATAGCAGAAGGCTCTATCATTTCTACCGATAATCAAACACAAGGTAAAGGACAACGAGGCGCTGTATGGAATAGTGAAATAGGCTCAAACATCACTATTTCCTGCATTTTAAAACCTCATTTTTTAAGTATTAAAAACACATTTTATTTAAGTAAAATAAGTGCCTTGGCTATTTATGACGTATTGACGGAGTTATTGCCTAATAGTCAATTTGACATTAAAATTAAATGGCCTAATGACATTTTAGTAAATCAAAAAAAAGTAGCAGGGATACTCATTGAAAACAATTTTAATCGCGATGTTTTACAATACAGCGTCATTGGAATTGGCATTAATGTAAATCAGATGGAGTTTAAAGGTCTTCAGCATAGTGCATCATCACTCAAATTACTAACCAGTCATGTATTTAATAAAAATGATGTATTAGAGAAACTATGCCAACACTTAGAGAAATGGTACTTAAAATTAAAGGGGTTAAAGTTTTCGGAAATTGATGAACAGTACCTCAATCGATTATTTGGAATAAACCAACTTTGCTTATTTTCAGATATTAACAATAATGAGTTTAATGCTACCATCATTGGAATAGATCCTACAGGCAAACTCATCCTACAACACAGTAATGGTAAATTATATTACTATGAGGTAAAAGAGGTCAAATTGGTTTATTAAACGTTTTTCAAGTTTTCGATTACTGCCACTTCGCTAAATAAATTATTTAGGAATGCGATATTAATGAGTAGTTTAGGTGTATTAATGATTAAAAAATAGTTACTAAACTACTTTTAGGTTGTAACTTGCGCATACTAAATAAGTTATTAATGAAAAAATTAGTTTTAATACCATTTTTACTTCTTTCGTTTGTAATACATTCTCAAACGTTTGATTATACTGCCATTAGAAAAGTAATTTCCGAAACCTATCCTGAGATTGATTTTAGCAATAAACTTTTAGCTATTTCTATTTGGAATTCAACAGATAAAACGAGTAGAGACAGGAATACCGAATTGCATAGAACTTATGCTGTTTATAAAGATGCCAAGTTATCAGGAGGGCTCAAAGGAGTTGTATTTATATCTATATCAAATGATACCGATGAAATGAATTTTAAAATTGCTGAAAAAAAAGACGCATTAAATTTTCCATTTACCCTATGTGATTTTGAAGCTTATAGTTTGAGAAGTAAGTTATCTCAAATGAACCTTCATAAAAATACAACGAATGTAGTTTTCGATTCTAATGGAAAATTGATTTTTACAGATTTACAAACTGAATCTATTTTTAAATCATTTAACGCATTAATCACAAGATAAATGAAAGCATTAGTTTATACCATAGCTTTTATGGTGATTTTAACAACCACGGTAAAATCTCAAAGTGGCGATTGTGCTACATCTACTATCTCTGCATGCAATGGCAATCCTACCTTTCCATTTGTGGCAGTAACGTCTGGTAGTACTTGGGGTAACGTTCAGGATTTGCCTACAGGCAACACTATTAGTAATCCTACTACAAATCCCAATGGAGTTAATTCAGGTTGCTTATTTTCTGGAGAATCAAGTGGTGGAGCTACGTGGGTGCAAGTAAATATTAGTGCAAACGGAACTTTAGAATTTGTTATTAGCCAAACCGGATTTAGTGACTGGGCCATGTGGCCATATAATGCAACAGCTTGCGCTGGAATACAAGGTAATACATTGCCTCCCGTAACATGCAACTGGAACGCTAGCTCCACTGGAGGAACAGGAATTGGAACAGTACCACCAGGCGGGAATGCTGGTAATTTTCAGCCAGCTATGACGGTTACAGCTGGTCAGTCATTTATTATGTGTATTACTAATTATAGTAATGTAAATAATTCCGCAGTTAGTCTAAGCTTTTCAGGAACAGCAGGCACATCTTGCGTACCATTTGGAGCATCTACAAGTCAATCTATTTGTCCTGGTAAAACCGCTACATTAACCGCTTCAAGTAACTTAGGATCTCCTTCTTATACTTGGAATCCCAGCGGCTTAAATACTCAAACAGTCAATGTTTCTCCCGCATCAACAACAATCTACACAGTAACTATTGCCGGTACTAATACTGTAACTAGCACATTTACGACTCAAGTTAGCACAAGTACCGTAACCGTATTTTCTTTACCTACTATTGCTTTATCTAGCAACAGTTATGTTTGTCCAAACTCTGCTATCAATTTAGCAGCGAGTATGGGTTTTACAAATTATGTTTGGGCTGGGCCTCCTGCTTACAACCAAACTACAACTGTAGGCACTGCCACCATACCAAATGCCTTATTAAATATGGCGGGTACCTATAGCGTAATAGGCACAACGACTCAGGGTTGCACCGTTCAAGCTACAAATACGGTTGGCATTGTTTCCACTTCACCCGTTATTGTAACTCCTACGTTTAGTGTTTGTCAGGGCGGCAATATCAACTTATTAGCCAATGCAGCAGGAGCAAGCTCTTATAACTGGGTAGGTCCTTTGGGTTATACATCGGCTGTGCAAAATCCAACTCTGACTAATGTATTGCCAACACAAACCGGAGCTTATACCGTTACTGCCAATTTTGTAGTAGGAACAACAACTTGCACAACCAAAAATACGGTTACCATCAGTATAACACCGGCTACAACTGTTGCGTTAAATCCGATGCCAACAGTTTGTAATAATGGCACCATTGCTTTAACAGCACCAAGTGGAGGGAATACTTATGCATGGACAGGACCTTTGGGATTTATTTCGGCTGTTCAAAACCCTACCGTTTCAAATGCCAGTTTAGCAAATAATGGCGTGTATTCTCTATCTGTTACAACCAATGGATGCGTTAATACGGGAACCGTTAATGTAAGTGTATATCCACCCTTAAATTTTGTAACAACACCAACAAACATATCGTTATGTGCCGGTAAAACAGGGATGCTTTCCTCCTCAGGCAATGGGGGAAGTGGCGTTGTAAATTACCAGTGGAATCCTTCATCTGGTTTAAGTTCGCCAAACACAGCAAATACAATCGTAACGGGCATTACCACAACTGAATATACAGTCACATTATCTGATCCTAATTGCCCTATTACAGTAACGCCATCCGTTGCGGTTACCGTTACTGTTAACCCAACTCCTGTTATATCCTTCACTACATCCAACCCGAGAGGTTGCGAATCTTTCACCACAAACTTAATCAGTACCAGCATTCCAACTTCAACAAATTGTGTATGGCGATTTTCAAATAATTTAGGGTATAATTCATGTAATACACCTCTCTTTACATTTCCTGTACATGGTACTTATGGCGCTACACTGACTGTTACTGACATTAATGGCTGTGTTGATTCTGTTCAAAACAGCGCTTTTATTATTGTAGACCCTAAACCGAATGCTGATTTTGAATGGAACCCAAGTAAACCAACAATTTTGGTAAATGAAATTAAATTTACAGACAAATCGACCATTGGCTTACCAATAACCAAATGGCATTGGGATTTTGGTGATGTTTTTTTAACTGATGAATTTGATAGTTCCAATGTGCAAAATCCAACGCACGTGTATAATAATGTATATACCTATTCTGTAAACTTGGAAGTTACTAATAGCTTTGGGTGCAAGGAAGCGGTCACCAAATTATTAATTTTAGAAGATGAGTTTGCACTTTACATTCCGAATGCATTTTCACCTATCAAAAATGAAGGAAAAAATGATGTATTTAATGTGGCAGGGATGGGCTTTTTATCTGATAGTTTTGAAATGATTATTTATGACCGATGGGGCTCTCAGGTATTTAAAACCAATGATGTTACTAAGGGTTGGGACGGAAGTATTAAGGGCGGGCCAATTGGTAAAGAAGGTGTTTATATTTATAAAATCACAGTCAAAGACTATAAATTAAGAGAGAAAGAGTACGTTGGTCATGTGACGCTTTTATAACTTGCTTTTTTTGGTTTTAACACTAATTATATTCCTTAAAACAGCTCTATTTCCTTCTTATAAAACCTGTAATTTGTTAAAAAACACGTTTTTAACGTGTTATATTCAGTTTTATATAAAAACCTACTAATTTCTTACAATTAATCCCTTAAATATTAAATTTAAAAGTATATTTTTGTGCTTACTTTTTCGATATGTCTATAAACGTAATATTATTTCCAGGACAAGGTTCTCAATTTCAAGGAATGGGCGCTGACTTGTTTCAAGAATTTCCTGAAACGGTTGCTATTGCTAATAGTGTATTGGGTTACAATATTGATGAGTTGTGTCTTAATAATACAGACAATCTTTTAAATCAAACTAATTACACGCAACCCGCTTTGTATTTAGTTAATTACCTTACCTATCAAAAATATTTAAAAACAAACAAGGCTCCTAATTATTTTTTAGGTCATAGTTTAGGAGAATTTAATGCGTTAAATGCCGCGGGTGTTTTTGATTTTGAAACAGGATTGCGCATTGTTCAAAAACGAGGAGAGTTAATGTTATCAATCAATGGTACAGGTATGGCTGCTGTTTTGGGAAGTGATTACGAATCCTTAAAAGCTATATTAGATGGAAATTTTCCTGAATTAGATATAGCCAATATTAATACACATTCTCAAATAGTTATATCTGGTCCTTTAGAATTATTAGATAATGCTGCAGATTTTATAGAGGACGAAGGCTTAGGTTATGTTCCATTAAAAGTAAGTGGAGCATTTCATTCGCGTTATATGACTCCTGTGAAAGAGAGCTTTAAAAAATACATTGAAACAATGACATTAAAACAATGTCAAGTTCCGGTTATTTCTAATTATACAGCAACGCTTTATCCACCTGATATGGCAGGCATTTTAAAGAACATGGTGAATCAAATTGACAGCCCTGTAAAATGGCTTCAAAGTATCGAATATGTGTTATCTCAAGGAGAATGTAATTTTGCAGAAGTTGGGCCCGGAGAAGTATTAACAAACGTTTTAAAGAAAATAAAAAGCAATGTCGTTTCATAAATTTAATTTATTTTTAAACGAAAATTCAATCAAGTAATAAATGACCTTAGACGAAAAAGAAGCCTTAATTCACAGCTTAAAAAGAGATATACTAGAAATTCCAACGGAAGGATTAGTAAAAGTAAACTACGGAACGGAAGATATTTATAAAATTATTCCTCATCGTCC
>JANYGR010000051.1 GCA_025359355.1 Bacteroidota bacterium
GTAAAAATTTCAGGTGCTTTTTCTTCAACAACACCTTTTCCATCACCTTCAGAGGGAACAACAACAGCGTCTCCATCACCTTCTTGAGTCACTGTACTAACGTTTGATTCCACCAATTTATCTTGTGGTGGTGGTGGATCAGTTTCCACGGCATCATCCTTAATAACCGGCGGCACAAACTTCACCGTTTCCAATACTGGTGGCGGTGGCGGTGGCGGTGGTGGGGGTGGTTCGTTTTTATCTGCTGGTGGTGGCGTTAAGTCAATCGTAGTCATATCTAGTACGGCTTCTTTTGCTGCATCATCACTTTTTAATCCCATTACAAACTTGATACCCATTCCTAAAGCCAATGCACCAATCATGCAGCCAAGGATTAAGGTAACAGTCCAATTGTATCTACGACGTATCTCATACGCTCCGTAGTCTTGGTTGCGGCCTTCAAAAACGATATCGTTTCGGGAGTCGTCAACAACGCTATTCCAATTTGCTGTCATAATTCTTATTTAATTTTTTCTTGTAATAATGCATATTCTGAAGCCATCATCTCAACGCCTAATACACGTTTACCTACATTACAGATTTTTAATTCATCCAACATATCAATCGCGTTTCTATAGGTTGCCTGATCGTCTGTTTTAATAAGTGCTGTAATTGCTAATGTATTTGCTGTAACATCAACTGCCATTCGATTGAACGTTGTATCCGCTAAGGTTTTAGCTTTATTTTGTGCTCTTAATTTATCAATTTCAGTATTTGCCCATTGATTTTGCTCCATTAATAATTTATGTAGACCCTCTGGACTGAAATTAGTTTCTTGTAAAACTGTAGCTGGCTTGCCTTTTTCATTACCAACTGGATAAAACTCACCAGCGTAATAAAATATTTTATCATCCTTAGTTAGTAAAAACGTAACTCCATTTTTTATATCAGATGGTTTTGTATTCTCATCTAAAGGAGCTGGTAAACTTAACTCCATACTTTTAGGTTTAGAAAAGGTTGATGTTAAAACGAAGAACGTTAATAACAAAAACGCTAAATCCACCATTGGAGTCATATCCACACGCGTACTTTGTTTCTTGGCGCGTTTCTTACCGCCTTTACCATGCCCGCCGCCGCTTTCTGCTATTTCTGCCATGTTAAATTTGTTTTAATAGTTAATATTAATGTTTTGTTTCAGCTGCTGGAGCTGACGACCCACCTTCCAATGACGTAATCAAATTGAAGGTATAAATTTTCATATCTGTAAAGGTTTTAAATACATCTTTTACATAAATGTATTTTGCTTTCCCGTCGGCTTTAATAGCATAACGGGGCTTTTCGCCTTTAAACTCTTGCCCCAATTCAGCAGCTTTATCTTTATTTCTCATGTAAATAACATTCAATTCTGTGGCAGATATATTAATCCAATCACGTAATTGATTATTTACAGAGTCTAAAGGCACACCTTTTTGTGGTTGGAACCTAAGTCTTTCTGCTTCAGACGCATCCAAATATCTTGGTAAGTCTTTTATTTCAACACCAAAACTAGATAAACCACCAAATTTTTTAATTTGATCAGCGTTAAATTTTACGCCATACTTTTCGCTCATTTTAGCTAAAGTATTTGTTCTAGCTTCGCCATTTCCTACACCAAAAAACGCTCGCCCAATATTATCTACTGTAATTAATACAGTATTTTCTGGTAACGTTTTGTCAGATACCGATGACGGGGGATCCACAATCACAGGCTCTGCCATACGGAATGATGCAGTAAGCATAAAGAAGGTAACCAACAAGAACGCTAAATCCACCATTGGAGTCATATCAATAGACGGAGCGTGTGCTGCGACTTTTATCTTTCCCATGTCTTATTTTTTAGTTACTAATTAATAGATACAATTTATAGTTCGTTTCCATAAAGGGAAAGGAAATTATTTTTGAGATGATTGAAATTCTCCAATGATAGAGAAACCGGCTTCATCCATTGCGTAAGTTATTTGATCTACACGGTTTGAGAAGAAGTTGTAGAAAATAATAGCTAATGCGGAAGATAAGATACCAACTAAGGTATTAACCAAAGCTTCAGAGATACCGGTTGCTAGTGCCGCTGTATCAGGAGTACCAGCTGCAGCTAAGGCACCGAAGGCACGAATCATACCTACAACCGTTCCGATTAGACCAACTAAGGTACCAATAGAAGCACAAGTAGAAATAACGCTTAAGTTTTTAGATAACATTGGTAATTCTAACGCAGTTGCTTCTTCTAATGCTTTAGAGATAGCTGCTACTTTAGATTCTTTATCCATTGTATTGTCGTTTTGAACGAATTGGTATTTTACCAAACCTTCACGAACAACATTACCTAAAGAACCTTTTTGTTTATCACAAGCAGCGATAGCTGAATCTAAATCATTAGCAGCTATTAATTCTTTAATTTTAGTTACAAATTTATCTGCGTTACCAGCACCATTTGCTTTTTGGATAGTAATTAAACGTTCAAAGAAAAAGCAAAGAACTGTAAACAATGTTCCTAATAAGATAGGCACAATAAATCCACCTTTATACATGATACCAAAGAAATTTTGCGGATGCCCTTTTTCAGGACCTTCTGCGTCAAAGTTAGCCGCATCGCCTAATACAAATTTATAACTACGATTCCGATTACTAAACAGATGATGATTGCAATTGCTGAAACGATTAATGGAAAACCGCCTGATGTTTTTTTGTTACTCATGATTGTTGTTTTTTAGTTAGTTTCTATTTTTTTAAGAATGACGCCAAACATAGTAAAAAGGTTTTTAAATAAAAAATTCTTTCTGCTATCTTTT
>JANYGR010000109.1 GCA_025359355.1 Bacteroidota bacterium
ATTATGAGGGGAAACCACAAACCACACTTGTTCCAAATGGGTAAACGAAGCCATATAATTAGCTAAAACCGTATGTCCTATATGAATCGGATTAAAAGACCCGAAAAATAAACCAATGTGCATAGTGTAAAGTTAAACATCCTTTTTATATTTATACTACGGATTTTTAATTCGAAAATATCTTTTATACATTCATTATTAATTAAAACAATCTTATCTTTAAAAAAGTAAGTGGAAGAAATCAACATACCTGAAAGTATTATCAAACAAGAATTTGATCACACAACAGAAAAACTGCATGTGGCGGCTTGTTGGATTGGTATTGTTTTAAACTTAGTGTGGTTCTTAGGCGATTACCTAAGTATTCCTGAGTATTGGATTCCTTTTTTAAATTTTAGAATTTGTGTTTCTGCCATTAGTTTTATTTTGTTGATTTTAAAAAAACAATTAAAGCTAAGCATCTACAACTGCTTATTTGTACTTGTATTGGGTATTTCGGTACAAAACGCCTATATGTGGAGTGTGATGGATATTCCACATTTACAAAAACATGCTTTTGCTTATATGGTTCTTTTTATCGGTGTTGGCATGTTAGTGTTATGGGAAATAAAACTTTCCTTTATTTTAGTAGCTGTCACAATTATAAGCAATGTTGCGTTTTACCAATTAAATAGCCATTTAACAGTTGATGAGTTTATAACCAATGGTGGATTATTAGTTTTAACGGTTCTTATTTTTATGGTTTTTCTTATTAGAAGTCGCTACCGATTAACCTATAAAGAAATAAGAAGTCGATTAGAATTAGAAAAATCTAAAACACGTATTGAGTATCAAAATGAAGAAATAAAAAGTAGTATCCGCTATGCTAAACGCATTCAAGATTCTTTATTGCCGCCTAATGAAATAATGGACGAGCTATTTCATAAAAATTATTTTGTGTATTATAAGCCTAAGGATATTGTAAGTGGCGATTTTTATTGGGCAGCGCCCGTAAAAACAAGTGAAGAAATACCTCGTCATTTTTCGTTAGCTGCCGTAGTAGATTGCACCGGACATGGCGTTCCTGGCGCATTTATGAGCATTGTTGGAAGTAATTTTTTAAACCAATCTCTTACTGAGTATGGCGTTAATAATACTGCTGAAGCCTTAGATTTTTTAAATCAAAAGATAATTTCTACGCTCAATCAATCGTCAAATACAGAAACAAAAGTGCGTGATGGAATGGACTTAGCGCTTATTGCCATTGATTATGCTGCCCAAAAATTATATTATGCAGGAGCAAATAACGCCATCTATATTTATAGAAAGCAACGAGCAAAAGGGTCTGAAATTATTGTATTAAAAGCCACTAAACAAGCTATAGGGTCGATAAACGATAATGTAAAAAATTATAATTTAAACGTAGTTGATCTTCAAAAAGACGATACCATTTATTTATTTTCTGATGGTTATGCAGATCAATTTGGTGATGTAGAAAACAAAAAACTAAATTATAAACGCTTCAAAGCCATCTTAACAGAAGCTTTCGATATGCCTATTCATCAACAAAGAGCACATATTCAATCTCGTTTTGAAACCTGGTTAGGCAATACTGAACAAACAGATGATGTGTGCGTGATGGGAATTAGAATTTAAAGGACTGGAAAGACTAAAGGGACTTGAGGGACAAAATGGATGCATGATAAAAGACAAAACTCTAACAACAAACTCATAACCACTCTGTGCCTCCTTAGTGAAATACCTTTTAACACAGAGTTTCAGAGTTTTCAGAGTTAACTGAGAGGAATTAATAACTCATCGCTTATAATTCATAACCCACTCTGTACCTCCGTAATGAAAAAAATAAAAGTCCATTTAAAATATCTGTGCTTTTAAAATAATCGTATTTTTAAACGATGCTTTTCAAAGATATTGTAGGACAACAAGCTACCAAAATCCGCTTATTAAACATGCTTCAGGGCGATAGGGTGCCACATGCCTTAATGTTTACTGGCCCTGAAGGAAGTGGTAATTTACCGGCAGCTTTTGCCTTTGTGCAATATTTATTTTGTCAGAATAAACAAGCCAATGATTCTTGTGGTGTTTGTCCTTCTTGCTTAAAAACAAGCAAACTCATTCACCCTGATTTACATTTAGTTTTTCCTATTCCTTTAAGTAAAAATGTTAGAACGAGTAATGATTTGTTGCCTGAGTTTAGGGAATTATTTTTAGAAACTCCTTATTTAACTATACATGATTGGTTTGATAGTTTAAGTGCAGAAAATAAGCAACCAACTATTCCAACAGACGAGGCTAATGATATTTTAAAAAAATTATCATATACGAGTTATGAAGGTGGTTATAAAATCATGGTGATTTGGCAACCCGAAAAAATGAATGCTTCCTCTGCTAATAAACTATTAAAAATATTAGAAGAGCCACCCGAGCAAACCTTATTTTTATTAGTATGCAATCATCCCGAACAGCTATTAGCAACCATCATTTCGCGTGTACAGCAAATTCCTTTCTATAAATTAGAAACAGAAGATATTGCCAAAGGACTAATGATACAGTTTGATTGCTTGCCACAAGCTGCTAAACAAGCTGCTATGCTCAGCGATGGCAGTTATAGAGAAGCACAATTGTTATTACAACATACGGATGGTGGAGCCGCTTATTTACAAAACTTTAGAACGTTTATGTTAATGGCTTTAAAGTTTGATGCTCCCAAAGCTATTTTGTGGATTGATGAAAATGCCCGAACAGGAAGGGAAAAACAAAAACAGTTTTTACAATATAGCCTCGAAATATTCAGGGATTGCTTAATGATGAACTTCGGAAGTGTTGATTTAGTGAGGCATTCGGGAGAAGAAAAAGAATTCATTACAAAATTTGCACGCT
>JANYGR010000178.1 GCA_025359355.1 Bacteroidota bacterium
ACGCTAAATTGCTTCAGATTTTAGAACTTGCCTGTCACGGATTAATGGGCTTTTTCTAATCAATATTAATTTATTGTAAAATTTTCCTAAAAATCCATCTAACATACATTAAGGCTTTGTAGTATCATCCAAGTAACTTACATTTGTTGGATGGAAAATAAATACCAAGATTTAATTGAACAAACCTTTGATTTTCCTCAAGAATCATTTGAGGTAAAAGACAACGAATTATATTTTAATGATATTCCTTTGATGGATGTGATTAAACAATACGGAACGCCTCTCAAAATTACGTATTTACCAAAAATTACTTCTCAAATACAAAAAGCCAAACGCATGTTTAATGTGGCCATGGCAAAAGCCGATTATAAAGGGAAGTACGTATATTGCTATTGTACTAAAAGTTCTCATTTTTCCTTTGTACTAGATGAAGTGCTTAAGAATGACGTGCATATTGAAACTTCATCAGCCTATGATATACAAATACTAAAAGAACAGTTTAAAAAGAAGAAATTAACAAAGGAAACATTCATTATTTGTAACGGCTATAAAAAAACAAATTATAAGCAATACATCTCGGATATGCTGAATGATGGGTTCAATGTTATTCCTGTTTTAGATCATTTAGATGAATTTGACTTCTATAAAAAGAATGTAAAAGTGCCTAAAACTAAACTTGGAATCAGGATAAGTACAGAAGAAGAACCATCATTTGCCTTCTATTCATCCCGACTCGGAGTGCGCTACACAGATATTATTAGTCTATATAAAGAGAAGATACAACATAATCCAAAGTTTGAACTAAAGCTGTTACATTTCTTTATTAATAATGGCATTAAGGATACTATTTACTATTGGACGGAATTAAACAAGTGCCTTAATATATATTTAGAGCTTAAAAAAATATGCCCAACCCTTGATTCTCTTAACATTGGTGGAGGTATGCCTATTCGCACGTCGTTGAGTTTTGATTACAGTTACGAATATATGGTAGAGGAAATCGTTTCTCAAATTAAAACCTTTTGTGCTCAACATGAGATAGATGAACCCAATATTTTTACCGAATTTGGGTCGTTTACTGTAGCTGAAAGTGGAGCTACTTTATACTCCATTATTGATCAAAAGCAACAAAACGACCGAGAACAATGGTATATGATTGATAGTTCGTTTATTACGACGTTACCAGACACTTGGGGAATCAATCAGCGATTTATATTATTAGCAGTTAATAATTGGGATAAGCAGTATGTACCTGTCAATTTGGGTGGCTTAACTTGTGATAGCATGGATTATTATAATAGTGAAGCCCATACCAATCAGGTGTTTTTACCTAAAGTACAAAAAACAGATAAGCAACCATTATATGTTGGCTTTTTCCATACAGGCGCTTATCAAGAAGCATTAAGTGGTTATGGTGGAACCCAGCATTGTTTAGTTCCTGCACCCAAACATGTGTTGATAGATAAGGATGAAGATGGTAAAATAACTACCAAACTTTTTGCGAAAGAACAGAGTTATAAATCTATGCTAAAAATTTTAGGTTATTAATTTGTTAGTTTAAATCTAAATAGTAACTTTCGGTTTTAATACATCTATTTTTGAAATTAAAACGGTCAATATTCTTCTTATTAGTATCCCTAAGCCTGATTTGTTTTTCTTGTGGAGGCTCGCGTAAATCTGAAAATGTGATTACCGAAGGAGTTATCGAATACAAAGCTAGTGTGATTAATGAGAATCATCCGCTGGCGAGTTTTGCCCCATCTTCAGCATCCGTAAAAATTAAAAACGACAAATGGATTTTGGAAATGAGCACGATGGGCATTTTCAATATTTATTTTAGTTGCAATCTGGAGAATAAGACTTTATCTCAGATGATTAAATACATGGATATTAAAAATGCCTGTATAGAAAACGATTCGATGCTGATTGAGGAAAATAATAAATATAAGTTGACTTTTAAGGAAACGAATGAAACTAAAATGATTGCAGGTTATAAATGCAAAAAAGTGATTGCCACAAAGGCTTCTGATCCATCAGTGGTGTTTGATGTATATTACACGCCAGATATTGGTTCTGAAAATTCTAATGAATTAACGCCTTATAAGGAATTAAAAGGTATGCCCTTAGATTATCGTGTGTTGCGATTAGGCTTAGAAATGCACTTTGTAGCTACTAGTGTAAAAGGCGAAGAAATAAAAGATTCAGATTTTGACGTCCCATCTTATTATAAAATTTTAAATCGCCCGGAATTTGATAAAGAATTTAATCGCTTATTTGCCGATTTTTTCTAAAAATAACCATTTAGCATATTTTTTTAATTCACTTTTAATAAATCGTTAATTTGGTATGCCAATTGAAAATGGTAAATCTCAAAAATAAAAAACTAAAACACATGAAAAAATTATTCTCTACTCTAGCTGTTGTTGCGTTATCAGCATTATCATTAAATGCACAAGTAAAAGAAGGATCAGTTACTTATACAATGAAAATAGAAGGCTTACCTCCTGAGCAAGCAGCAATGATGGGAGATATGGAAACGAAAGTAACTTTTAAAAATGACAGAGTACTTACGGATATGTCGTCGATGATGGGCTCTCAAATATTTTATACGGATGCTAAAGGCATGTTGATGTTGATTGACCAAATGGGTAATAAAATTGCCGTGAAACAAACAAAGGAAGAAATGGACAAAGCAGCTGCAAAAGAAAAAGATAAACCTGCTGATCCTAAAATTGAATATACTACCGAAACAAAAATGATAGCTGGTTACGAATGTAAAAAAGCAGTAGTAACAACCATTAAAAAAGATAAAACAGAAGAAAAAGTGGATATATGGTATTGCGAAAAATTTGATAATCCAAATAAAGAAGGTAAAGGTCGTGGACAAGCAATTATGAAAGGCTTAAAAGGAATGGCTTTTGAATATTCTGGTGGTAATGGCGGAATGAAATTTAAAATGGTTGCTAAGGAAGTGTCTATGGAACCTGTTGCTGATTCAAAATTTGAATTATCAACCGAAGGGTATAAAATGATGACGATGGATGAAATGAAAGCCATGCAAGGAGGAAGATAATTAAAATAGGTAAATAATAAAACGTCCGAAAAGTTAATTCTTTCGGACGTTTTTAGTTTATATTAGTTACTTAATACTTTACTTCAATAAAAATCCCTCTGCAAAAATTGCAGAGGGATTTTTAGTTTACAGGTTACAATTTACACCACATGTACCATGTGAGGGTCGGTGTAAGGTTGTTCTATATCTTGTACGATGGCTTTTACCCTAAACCAATATTTGTTACCAGCTGTTAAACCTGTTATTGTATAACTGGTATTATTGGTTACTTTTATTTGTTGCCAAGTATTTGCATTGATAGGGTCAGCTATCATTTCCCAAACATAAGCAGCATGGCTTCCTGCATAAGGCGAAATCAAATCAACGGTTCCGCTTAACGAGCCCTGTGTGGCATTAAATATTTTAGGTTTTGGTATACCTACTTGTTTAATAGCAAAGCCACTACTAGTTGCTTTTACCTCGTCGTTATCGCACTCCAGCTCAGCAGCCGATTTAATAACGTTAAGCACTTTTACCACATATTGCTGTGCGTTTTTAATGGCCAGCGGATCGGGATGGGTAGCATGTATGGCATTATGCAATGCTAATTTACCAGCCGACAACATGGGTAAATAACTAGCCGAATTGGGTAGGGCGGCATTTCCCGTTAAGCTGTTTTCTATAGTGCCAGCCGACACTTCTATCCCACTTGGGTCTAGTCCTTCTATTCCGAGAACTAATTTTATCTGTCTCATAATATTTGTTTTTTTAAAGAGATTAGTTCAAAAGCTTTAAACGGTCTTGCCAAATTTGATGCGGTATCTCTAAGATTATTAGTTATATTCTTGTTGAGATTCTGAATCACGATATGCTTGATAGAACGAATGAAACTTATTTTTTTGATAACCTCTTATGGTTTATGATTATTAAATGATTGCATCTCTGATGAGTAAACAAGTGAGAAGATGCTGAGCGACTTGTAAGTAATTTATGTTTGGATAAATTACTTGAGTTGGTTTCTGAGTATTAAAACGGAAGATGGATGAAAATGTTACATGCCTTAACATCCTTTAACAGTGCTATTTTGTAACTGGTTACGTTTAGCGTATAAGTGGCTGTGCTTTTTTTCTTTTAGGTAAACTTCTATATATAAATGGATGCATATATACACAAGGATATACTTCTATACCTAACAATAAGCTTCCATACATAAAGGAAGACTTCCATGCATAAAAGTATGACTCTATATATCATAATAAATTTCTATGTATAACAGTAAGCTTCCATACATAAAGGAAGACTTTCATACATAAAAGTATGACTTTATACATCATGATAAATTTCTGTGTATAACAATAAGCTTTCATGCATAAAAAAGAGCTTCTGTGCATAACAGAAAGCTTTCATGTATAACCGTGAGCTTTCATACATCACCATAAGCTTCTGTACAAATAAGTACACTTACATGCCTAATAGTAAGTTTTTATACTTTTTAAAAGACTTCTATGCATTAAAGTAAACGCCTGTACATAATGATAATTTTTTGTACAAATAAGTATACTTCTATGCATAATGGAATACTTATTTTACGTAAAAAAAAACGTAAAAAATTGACTTTGTGCTAAAAACGTCTTTAACGGTAGCGCGAATTGTTTATATTTGATTAGGTTTGTGATCTAACTTGAAAATTAATTAAAAAAATTTTATGAAAAAATTAAAATTACTATTAGCGTTTGCCTTCATGCTTTGTGCGTGGCAAGGAGATGCACAAAGCACAATTCCTCAGCGCGATTTATGGGCAATAGGAACTAATGTGGTTAAATTTAATCCAACAACAGGTGTATTGCAAGCAAGCGCAATCGGCACTCTACCCTTAGATCCATTCACTACTCTTTATGGTTTTCAGCCAAATCCTAATAATCAAACGATTAATAATGCTTATCATGATGAAAATGGTAATTTATTGTTTTATATCGCAGATAGTAAAGTGTATGATGTTGACGGCAGATTTATTGGCTCTTTGATGTATAAAAATTCAGCAGGTAATTTATGTTCAGATATGATTGGACATCAAGAAATTGCGATAATGCCTGATAAATGTAATCCACGAATTTTTTATATAATAGCTGGAAATAGAACATCTGGACATAGTACAAACAATGACCCCGTACCACTTCCTAATCCGCAATATACAAAGCTTGAACTTGGGTTAGATATCAATAATATTACTGTAACAGGTTTAAATAATGTAACCTCTAATTATGCTTTTTATGGCGATCCTTTAGCAGATGGCAGATTAGGCTTTGCTAATGATGTTTTTCTACCACATGACGTTTTAAATTATATGGGTTCCCCAATGCACCCATTTTTTACAGCAGCAAGTAATTTTGATAATGCTACCAATTTTACATTTGCAGTTAGCAAAAGACAAGCAGATGGCGAAAGGCTTTTATTTTTAAGTTCAAGTATTGAAATAGCAGTATTTACAGGTTCTGAATTAGAAGCAGCTGGTAATGTTAGCCAAACTAATTTACCTAACGCAATATACAATAATACCACTGGCCAAAAGAACGCTAATACCGAGTGCGAATTATACCAAGCAGTAGGCTCTAATACTTTAAGATTAGCTAACAAAACGGATGCTTTAACTACTCTATCTGAGGCTTATTTTTATCGAGATTTTATTTACAACTCGGGTGTAATTACAACATCAGCTCCTGTTCTATTATCAGATCCTATAGTTACATCGTCGTTTATGGATTACGGATTAGAGTTTTCACCTAATGGTCGCTATCTGTATGTTACATCAACTAACCACGCTGGAGGTTTAGCTTATTTCGACTTAAATCAAACTAATCCAGTTGCTATTGATTTAGGGTCTCAGGTAAACATTAGTAGTTTTAAAACCTCGCAAATTGAAGTTGGTAAAGATGATGCCTTATATTTTTGTAATGGTACTCAAATGGGGCGCTTAAGCAATCTTAATACACCATCGGCTATTACACAAAGTAATTTTACTACAATCAATTTACCTAATGTTGTTTTGCCTAGTGCAACAGTTTCTAATTCTCAAATTGGTTTTGCTAACATTTATTTCACGCTCAACGACCAAGTAGATGGCGAACCTCCATACCCAACATATATTATTGGCAACACGTTAGCGGAAGCTAAATGTTGTATCGAGCATCAAAAATACACCATTGACACCTATACTGTTAATGGTACAAACCACAATCAAGTATGGAGCCTTGGAGCAACCAATAATCCTTTTGGTGTAGTAAGCGGTATAGTATCTATTAAAAATCGTTTGGTTATACCTGTTGGTTATTCTGTTACTATCAACAACATGGTTTTTGAATATAAGCCTTTTCAAGGCGACCCGAGTGTTACGTCTACTTTTGTAGATGGCGCTAAATGTATTTTACAGCGCTCTACAACTAACGCTGCTAATGGCGGACAATTAACACTTAACAACACTGTTTTTAGAGGAACAAGCACCTGTTATTACGGGATGTGGGATGGTATTGAAGTACAAGGGGATCCAACTGCTCTGCAACAAGTAATTGGCGGTACTCCGTTTGTTGTAAGACATCAAGCTCGGTTATTGGTAAATAACAATTCCATTATACAAGATGCTTATTTTGGTGCAACTAATTATGAGTTTGATTTAACTAATTTTACTGGTTTGTTTTTTGACACTTCGCCATTAAAAAGTGGTGGTATTATTGTAGGAGCAACTAATAGTATTTTTAAAAATAATTACATTGGTGTATGCTTTTTGCCATACAATACAGCTAATGTATTATCCAATTTTAGAACAACTAATTTTTTGGTAGATGCTCCTCTCAAAAACCCTTTAATTACACCATTGTGCATGGCATTTATTTTTGATAATAAAATTATGTCCTTTACTACTTGTAATTTCAAAAATTTAGCTACCAGTACTTACCCTACAGTACCGGCAGCATCAACGCTTGGGTTGCATGGTATTATTGGCTTTAACGCTTCGCTTAATGTAACTGGCATTGGTACTATTTTTAACCCTGCACCCTATGGCACTGGTTGCAATTTTGAAAACCTAACCTATGGCGTACGCGCCTTTAACTGGACAGTAAACACAGCCCTTATACAAAGTGCTACTTTTAAAAACAACTACCGTGGCTCTTATTTTAGCAATTATAGCGGTAGCTCTACTACCGTGGTACAACGCAATAAATATTTTGTGTACCAATACCCTAATGGCACGCCAGCACTAGATGCTGCCTATGGCCATTACTTAGATTATTGCAACAACTTTAAAGTGCAAGAAAACCGTTTTTATTACAATAGCTTTAACGAAACCACTGCAACCCCAGTAACAGGGCAATACAACGCTTACGGCTGCATAGTAAACGAAGAAAACCCTAACCAAACGTGTTTTGGCGGCAACGCTGGCGGTTATAAAGGCGATGAGGTTTACAAAAACCTGTTTAAAGAAATAAACATAGGCGCACAAGCACAGGGGTTTAATGCGGAACAACCAAAAGATTTAACTACACTTATAAATCAATGTTATCTTACAAATCCTTTTTCTTCACCTGAACACAATGTGGGTTTAAAATATACCTGTAACACCTTTGCGGGAACTGACGCGAATGATATTACGGTGATGGCAGATGGGGCAGCGAGTCCGCTAAAAGCAGGGCGCATCTCTTATCAGCAAGGGGGTGGCACCAGCAGTGGCAATGTGCATAGCCATGTGGCCACACCAATTAATTGTGGTGCCTTTAACGCAGCCAGCGAACGCGAACTATATATTGATAAAACAGGGATTGATGATAATAAACCAAATTACTTGGAGAGTGTGTATAGCAACCCCAGTACCGAAAAATTATTTTGCTTTTCGCCTTTTGCAGTAGCACCAAACCCTGGTAGCACGCTACTAAACACGGGAGTAAAAAGTGTAACCTTTGGCAACCCCAATACCTGCCCAAGCAAAATAGGAGGTTTAATAAAAAACGTTGTAGTGCTTACTGCCGAATACAAAAGTTTTGAGCCATTGATGCAAGCTGCTATGCAACCATTGTTAGCAGGCGATACACAAACCTTACTTACTACTATTAGCTTTGGCAACCCAGGGCAAATACAAAATGAGTTGTTGGCCAAAAGCCCTTACCTGAGCGATAGGGTTTTGCTTGCTGCCATACGCAAAAACTTGCCCCCGGGTACTTTAATAAACATTATATTAGTTAATTCGCCAGTTGCAGCAGCTGTAAAAACTCTGTTGGATAGTTTGCCTATGCCTAATGGCATACGTAACCAAATAAATGCAGCGCAAACAGGCATTAGCCCCCGCAAGTTGCAAGAAGGGCAGCTTACGATGTTGCGCGATGAGCAACACAGTGTGGCTATTGATGCGATGACCAGCCTATTGCTTGATAGCGTGAACAGAAAACCTGATGAGATTAATAAACTCATATCGGTATTTGCACCAGGCGATGCTAATTGCCAAAAATTAAAAACTTACCTTAATTACAACGATGTGCTAAATGCCCAACGCGAAGCAGACACCGTGATGATGAAGATGGGCGCAGCCGACCCTACCTGCCAGTTTTTGCAAACCTTAGTTGATGCTTACAAACTAAATAACAAAGGGCCTATAGCAGTAACTAAAGATCCTATATTGCTTGCAAAAGCCCAAAGCTTTAGCACTAATGCCAATGAGCTTGATAGCCGAGGTGCAGCAGGCATATTGCAACTGAACAGAAAAAATAATTATAAAGAGTGGATACAAGGCAAGCCAGGCGCTAGCAATGCTCGCCTAAGTAATAAAACAGAAAACGAAGCATTGGCGGTGATACAAAACCTTAATTTTAAAATATACCCAAACCCAAGTGCTGGTATGTTTTATTACGATTATACCAACGATGCTGAGCAATTAGATAACGCCACCTTAGAAATATATGATATGCGTGGGCAACTCATTATTAGTGGTGCCATTAATGCAAGCAATGCAAAAGGTATGATAGACCTCAGTAGCATGAGCAATGGCATGTATTTTATTAAAATTGCCACACCAACTAAATTATTATTTAATGCAAAACTCAATGTGGTTAAATAAACTATATAATTTTATAAAGGCTAAGCAGTTGCTTAGCCTTTATAGTACTACAAACATTTTAATAGTAATGTTTGTAGTAAGCATTACACTATGTGCACAAAATAAAGTTGTATTAAAATCTAATCCTTTTTTGAAAGAAGGGGGGGGGGGGGGGGTTTGCATGTTTAATAATAATCTTATTTATAGTGGGCATGGAAAAGTAGCTATTGATGGCAATAAATCAAGCGTAATAAATTATATATTTAATAGTATGCTTGATACTTTAAACAGTTCTACATTCAATATTATGGGCAGCACATCAATAAATTCTTTTTTACTTGCTCCACTTGTAAGTAAAAAAAACGGCTTATATTTTAAAGGTGTAGCTACTAATTATTCCAATTATTTTACACATTTATTCGCAAAAGCTAACCCTTTAAATTTAAACTTAGTTCAATATAAAGGGTTTAGTTCTAAGAACATTTGCTATCCCGGTTTTCTTAAAAAATTTATAAACGATAGCGTTTTAATAGCATCTTTTAGTTTTAAATATCCAAGTAGTTTTAGCCAAAACAATTTTAGTTTATGGTGGCTTAATAAAAATTTAGATACACTTAATCAAAAGATTTATATTAATAATAAAAATTGTGGGGTAAGTAATTGTTTTAGTATATCAAAAAAGGAATTACTTATATTCGGTGGTAACGATAGCATTGACAAGTCCGACGGGCTTATTATGAAATTAGATAGTGTT
>JANYGR010000192.1 GCA_025359355.1 Bacteroidota bacterium
TTCGCTAATTGCTTTGCTGATCATTTTATAACAATCAATTCTTAAATGGCAGTAATGTTTTAATACCTCATTTCTATTTTGAATATTTAATGGCAAATCCAATTTTTCCAAATCTGTAATTAACGTTAAGCACTGCTCCCAAGTTTTAATCCCTTGATTATTGATCACATCCAGTACCTTTTCGTTCGGTGTGTTTTCAGGAAGATGATATACTTCTAATGCTTTTGATTCCATTGCCGAAAAGTCTTTTATTTTTTCATCATAGGTAGCTATATCATTGGAGGTGGTGGAACAGATATAGACCGTGGCAACAATAATCGCCACAGTTATAAATCCAATTCCAAGATATTGGTATTTTTTTGATTCTGTTTCTTTTAAGCTTGGATAAAAAATATAACCGATAGCAACTCCACTAACTAACCCTCCAATGTGTGCGGCATTATCGATGCCGGCCTTCATCCCACTCATTAAATTATAAACTATAAAGATGCCGATACTTGCCAAGAGAGATTGTCTGGCTGATTTTTCGATATGGTTGGTAGTTAGCATAGCTAAAAACACACCATACATCCCAAAGATAGCTCCAGATGCTCCTGCACTAATCGTTAGATCGTTCCATAACAAACTGGTTAAACTAGCAGCAATGCCCGTGACGATGTATGCCGAAAAAAATCGTGCTTTACCTAATAGGGGTTCCAATAGCAAACCTATGTACATTAACGCATACATATTCATTAATAAATGCAAGGCTCCTATGTGAATGAAACAACATGATAACAAGCGCCACCACTGCCCATTTAAAGTAACAGGTTTAAAATTAGCGCCCCAGTTTAAAAGTTGCTCACTTTCGGGAGACATGATGCTAACCCCAGAAACAACCATTGCTATAAACACTAAAATATTAAGGTTGATAAGGATAGGCGTTATATAATATCCTTCAGTCGGTTTAAATATGGAAAAGAACCCTCCTATTTTTTCTTTAGTAGTTAAGGGCGTTTGATTTAACAAATCTTCCTGATCAGGTACCAACTGTTGTTTCATCTCAGTGATTTTTTCCTCTAGTTGTTCTTTAGAGAAACTACCTTTCAGTTCGTTGAAGGTAGAGATGAAGCGCTCCACATTTCTTTTATTTCTTCCCCAATCCATCAATTCGCTTCCGGTACATTGGCTTTTGATGTTAGCAACCTGATTGTTTAGAGTTACTTTCAATTCTTCTCCAAAGGAACTCATTGAGAATTTAGTATAAGCGATAAAGCCCTTAAAGCTCATGTAGCCAACCTTCCATTCTAATTGTTTAACAACATCTAAAGCGATGGCTATAAATTCTTCATGGGTTAAACCAGTGATATCAAGTGTGTCTTCTTGTTTAGGAGTTAATCCAATGGCCATAGATAATGTTTAATAGTTAAATAAATTATACTTACTCGTAAATGTTTAGTGCTTTAGTACAAAGTTTACGTTGTGTTCGAACAAAGCTACTTGCTTTTTAGACATTTGCAAATACCTTTATTACCATACGTCTAGACTTCGCTTGATGTGACAATAAAATAAAAGAGGCCGTCCTTTTGAGACAGCCTCTTTTATTGCATCATCATCGTCATAAAAAAACGACGATTAATTCTTCTTACTTAATATCCTTCACCATTTTTATTTTAGGTAAGTTTTTAGCAATTGCTTTTTTAAGATTATCTTGCTGAGTCACATACTCTTGTTGCAATACATCAATAGCTTCTAATTGCGTAGAGTTTGGTTTAGATTCCATGCTACAAAACGTACCATAAAGCGATGATACTTTTTCACGAACACGTTCCTCATCTGCAAAAATAGATTTGTTTTTAGTTGCCATTAATTCTGCTTTTACTTTTTGTAAATCATCATAAAACACTTTCGCATTTTTATTTTTATTAAATGCAATTGTATCTGTCTTTAAACTTTTTTGGTAATAATTAATACTATCAATGCTGTTGTTAACGCTGTTATATAAGCCTTGTAATTGCATTGCTCTATCATACACCAATTTACGATCCGCCTCCGTTAAATCTTTATTAGTAGCGTCGTGCACACATTTAACCGTGCTCACATATTCCTTATCTTTTACTTTTAATTTTACGGTGTATGTACCTGGTAATACCATTGGTGCTGTAAAACCTGCCCCATCCATTTTAGCGCCACCGTCTGCTACTTTAGGAGGCACACCTCTTAAATTCCACGTTACTTTATTAATACCTCTTCTGATTGTTCCTGGTATAGATTGAATTAAATTCCCTTTATCATCCAAAATTTCAACGGTTACTTTACCCGAACTCAAACGTTGTTTC
>JANYGR010000237.1 GCA_025359355.1 Bacteroidota bacterium
ACTTCTGCTTCATAAGTTACTTTACCAGTAGAATCAGTAATTTTAGCAGCTTCCTCTATTTTAATTCCTACATAATTTTTAGCTACATATTCAGTTGCAGCTTTAGGTAAAGTTGCAGAAGCAATTTCTTCTTCTGTTTCCATTAATTTTCCGTCAGCAGAAAAATTAGCCGACATCTCTACTTTATTCATTTTGAATTCAGCTTCAAATTCGCCATTTTTTTCTTTATCCCAAGCGTCCGCTTTAGCGCCTTTAAAATGAGTTTGGAAAGAAGTAACAACTGCTTTAGGCACTTCTGCTTCTTTTACTTTTTGAGCTGATGCAGCATTCATTGATAAGACAATTACTGCTACTGTGATGATGGTTGTTTTCATGTTTTATAGTTTTAAGATTTATTAATACAATGTTACAAGATAATTCTTTAGAAATTCTGTTTAGGGATTGGTTTTAAATCTCTTACACGTAAACACTTTAATGCCCTTATTTTATTAATAGATATAGCGTTTCAATTTTAACACGTTGTTGTAGATTTGTATTCCAGAGCCTATTCATTACCATTGTTGCTTAAAACATATTTAGCAAATTTAAAATTCCGCAGCTTTGCAAAAGCAGCGGAGCCTGTGTTTGGCGTTAGCGCAGATGTGGTGGAGCGGAAAATGAAAATTGCGAAAAACAAGAAATAAAATACAATTCAACAAATAAAATAGAAATAAAAAACAAAAATATTTTATAAAAATAAAGTATCGAAAAAAATATATCACAAAAAAACATTTACACTGAGGAGCTCGAAGAGCAAAAACAATAACAAAACATTATTGAAATCCCATAACTATTTTTACTGCAATATCACCAGCCAGGTTTGTTCAACACAAGCTCAAATCGCAATTCCGCCAAAGAGGCAGGCGGAACAGCGTTTGAGCCTTATATGTTAGTGGCTGGTGTTTTCTTGAAACTACGATTTAAATATCATCAAGAACTGACAAAAAATCACTATTATTAAGATGAAAATAAAATTTGTCCCCACCCATTCTTGATTTGGGCGCTCTTTTTTTAGCATAGAGTTAAGACTACTCAAATCTAGATGAACCTCGTCTTTAATTTTCAGTTCATATATAGTAAACTCATGCCCGGTCATGTTATTATTTTGTATTTCATCTTTTAAAATCGATAAATAAACACTATCTCCGATTCTTGAGTGGTTAGTAATATTATTTATGTTTAAGGGAATTAGAAAAATTCCACGATTAGAAAATGACACTTCTGGGAATTCATTTAATGAAACACTGAAATGTTGATCGTATCTCGTAGCTGAATAGTTCGGTATCCTTTTTAATGTGCCCTGTATCTCTTTGATGTCCGCTTTAGTAAAGTCCTTAAGTTTATTTTGGTGGGTTTTCCAATTTTGATATAATAAAAATATTAAAAGTAGGACCAATAATATCATTGCATTGAACATGACATAATTATTTTTGATCTTTTCTCTCGTTACTTTCATACACTTGCCACTAACTAGCTTATAGGACTAGTTTTATCATCCTTATATAGTTGATTTAGCAATATAAGGATGATTTTGTAGTCATATTGGTTCTGTTAAATTTAATCTTTTCTCACAAACTATCAAAGGGTGATATTATTTCTCCGCACCGCTGCTTTTCCTGTTGCGAAAATTAAATATCATACAGCAACATTTGCAAAAGCAGCGGAGTCTGTGTGTGGCGTTATCTCATATACTGCGAAGCTTGACAAAACAAAACATAAAAAAATTACTTATCGGCACTCATCATTACTTGAGGTGATTTTCCGTCTGTAATAATAATTTTTGAATTTGGTGAATTCACTAAGCTTTTCAACATTTCAATTTGATTATATTGTAGCAGTTTATCAGACAATGATTCAGTAATAATGTTTTGTGATTTTTTAATTGCTTCCGCTTCAATAATTTTTCGTTCAGCTTCCTTTCTTTGTTTTTCGATCACAAAATCCATTTTTAAAACAGCTTGCTCCGCATTTACTTTATCTTGTATCGCTTGTATCATTTGATCTGGTAAATCAATGTCTTTCAATAATACAGCATCCACTACAAAGCCATATTGTTCTATATGAGTTTTTAACTCGTCAGCAATGGCCTTTTCTACTTTGTTTCGTTCTGTGGCATATAGTTCTTTCGCAAAATAACGCGCGCTAATTTCACGAGCTGTTGCTCTAAAATTACTTAACACAATTACTTCTTCGTAATTAGTTCCAAATTTTAAATACACATCATTCGCTAATTCCGGTTTTACATGATATAATAAACTTATTTCCGTTTTCACGCTTAATCCTTCTTTAGTAGGTAAAGGAAGTATATTAAAACATTCAACTGTTCGCACATTTATTTTTATAATTTTAGTAACGAATGGATTATAAAACTTAACACCTTGCACTATAGGCGCACCTTTTATTTTACCTAATGTTTGTTTAATGCCTATTTGACCAGGTCTTACAATGGCACAACTATTAAAGATTAATGGAATAGCAATGATGCTTACCCCAGAAAGAATTTTTTTGAAATGTTTCATAACAATTAAATTTTATTTTTTTATAAAGGTGGCATAATTATAAACGAGAAAATACCTTTTCACATTATTTGGCAATCCAATTAAAATGTATGAAACAAAATAAAAAAAACAATCCCTTATTTTTTAGCTAAAAAGTAGCAACATATTGCATAAACCTAAAAGTTTAAATCAAAATTTTATTATTCATTTAAACAAAATATTTCTTGTTATAGAATTGCAACCAAGTTGATGTTTTTAAAATATCCTTACAATCTATTATTTTAGAATTACACAAACTTTACACAAATCTTAAAAACTTAATTATACCGCATCCTGCTCAATTAGTAATACATAAATTAATCCATCTTTTTATAATAACTGGCAACGCAATACCACTTTCGTTTCAATCTCACTAAAGTTAATGTATTACCATCGTTAGTATATAACTCTATTTCATAATTGTTTTTACTGTTTTCTTCCTTTTGAGGTATATCCGATACTTTCTTCAGTTGTTCTGCAATATCATTTATTCCATTTTTAATAACATCATAATTTTGCTCATTCAAAATTTTGTATACTATTGTGTCGGATGAGTTTTTTTTATATATTAATAATTCAGATAAAATTACCGAATATTGTTTGGCATTGTTACAGGCTATTATCGACTCCATTAATTCGTTTATAGTCTCTTGTTTTGGTACTAAACCAATTTCGCTTTTTTCATTAATTAAATTCGCTTTATTTTTATCTAAAAGTTCGTAGCTATCTACTATGTACTTTTTATCTGCTTTAAATAATTTATCATAAAACAAACTTCTATTACTTTGGCATAGTGAAGTGTTAGTGTTAGTATTTTCATTATTTAATTTAGATTTTGTTCGGAACCCAAGTGTTATGTAGTTAGGTAAATTGGCATTTATTTTTTGAGTTAATTCGTACACGTAAATATGCTTATCTATAGGGTGAATAACTTTAAGTAAAATGCTATTATTTCTTATTTCTATGTTATTGTGCCAATCCGTACTTGCAATTTTATAAATACATTTAGTTAAATCATTTAAATTATAAAAAACATCAATTAACGAATCTTTCTTAAATTTAAGATGAACAAATTTATTACGAGTTATAGGGTCAGTTAGTAGTTCTTGATGTACAAGCTCCATTTTATTAATGTTACTATCCAATACAATTTTTCGATTATATTGTAGGTTGTAGGAGCTATTATAATAAAATATACTATTGCCATCTTTATTAATAGTTAAAATAGTATCAGTATCTAAAACATCAATTATCTCTTCACTTAATTTATTAAAGCCCTTTAACTCATTTGGTTTATTAGAGGAAAAGTATGTGTCAATAAAATCATATTTACTTTTAACTCTAATTAGATTAGAAGCAACCTCAAAAACAATATCATTTCTAAATGAAAATGTTGCTTGGACAGTTCCCTCAAATAACGAAAAACTAAACACTGAGTCAGATTTATTTTTTTTAGTGAAGTACTTGTACTTATGATCATAAATGGGAATTAATTTATAAGATAATTTTAGTTGAAGGGTATCAACATTTATTTGAAGTAATGAAATGTTATTAGATGTTCTTACTAAACCATAGTTGTATACTGTTTTTGATATTTGTTTAATTTGGCAAATAAAACTTGTACCAATACCTTTATAGTGAAATTCTTTAAGTGAAGAGTTTAACTTTGTAACTGTTCTTTCGTTATGCTTAATGTCTTTTATCTTAAATAATTCAAGCCTGTCAACAATAAAATTAGTAGCATCTTCCTTTAACGAAAACGTTTCTGATTCTAAATTATAAAAGATACTGTAATTAGCATTAATTACTTTATAATAATCAATTGATTGATTATCTAAACCATATACATAATTCAGTTTTTTCGACAAATGCGTTATGGCATGCAAATGATTATCGGGCGTATAATTAATAATTTGTTGGCAAAGCAAATAATTACTGGCGCAAAAAAATAAAAAAAAGTTTATGGTTATTTTTTTAATAGTCATATCAATAATTCAAATATAATAATTTAAAATTACTGCTTTAAAGAAAGTATAATTATTCCACTACTAATATTACAAACGAATTGGGTTTAATTGATGAACGAGGATGTGGGTTTTCAGCCGTAACAGCGGGAGTTTCGCCATACTCAGCTGTTGGTAAAAATAATTGATTCGTAGCCTTATCTAACGTAATTGTTCTAGCGCCCTTCTGAGTATTGAGCGTTTCAATGACGCTGTATTTAGTTGCGTTTTCTTGTTTGATAACGGTTAGCGTACCGTCTCCATTTGAAGCAACTATATGTTTTTTTGTTTCATTAAAAATAACACCATCGCAACCATCTCCAATAGGGACTGTAGTTATTACTTTCCCGTCTTCTAAATTTGATACGACCATCATTTTATTACCGCAAACAGCAAATAAGAGATGATTTTTAATGTCAATCGCAAGTCCTGTTGGTTCCTCACCTGGAGCAATCGACCAATTTTTTTCTACTTTTAAAGTTGTAGCATTTATACAGGTAATACTATTTTTATCTTCAATGTTTACATATATTTTTCCTTTGCCATCTGTTACTGAAAATTCAGGCTTGCCTTCCAATTTTATTGTTTCAATAACGTTATTGGTTTTAGCATCAATCACTGTGGCATTATCTGTTTTTCCATTATACACAAATACACGATGCGAAAATTCGTCATATAATATAGCGTCAGGATTTACGCCCGTAATTTTTGTTTTAGTAATTACTTCTAACGTTTTAAGATCGAATATTGTTACTGATGTATCTTTTCCATTACTGATAAAGCCTTTGTTTAAATCATTAGCAATGGCAATACCATGCACGCCTTTTGTGTCTTGTATCGTGTTTAGTAATACACCTTTTTTTATGTCAACAACCTGTGTTACGTTACCATGAGAAACAAATAAACGTTGCGATAGTTCATCAACTATTAAATAATCCCAACCTTTGTCTCCACCTGTGTTTATTTTTTTTGTTATTTTATATTCACGTGTTGCTACTTGTGCGTTAAAACTAGTTATCGCAATAATTAATGCCAATGTAAAATTAAATTTTTTCATGTTGATGTTATTTTGAGTTTTTATAAATTAATCGTAATAAGCTTGGAAATACTAAAAGTAATAATGGTAACCCTGCTGTAAACCCTCCAATAACAGCTACCGCCAAAGGTTGTTGCATTTGAGCTCCTAATCCAATTCCTAATGCTAATGGCATTAATGCTAATATCGCTCCAATGGCTGTCATTAATTTTGGACGAATACGTAAAGCAATTGCGTAATTAATTGATGTATCAACATCACCCGAATCTTTTAAATTCGCTTTGAATTGATTGACTGTAAATATGGCATTTTCGGCAATGATACCTACAATCATAATAATACCTGTGTAGCTACTTACATTTAAAGGAATATTGCAAATGTATAATCCAAGAATACATCCAGAAATTCCCATGATAGAAATAAACAACACCGCAATTGAAACTAACCATTCTTTAAATAAAAATAAGAGCACACCAAAAACTAATAAAGAAGACATGCATAAAATCAATAATAATTCTTTAAACGATTGCTGTTGTTCAGCGTAAGCGCCTCCGTATGCAATGCTATAGCCTTGAGGCAAAGGTAAGTTTTGTTTAAATGTTTTTTGAATGTCTTTGATTGCCCCACCTAAATCACGATTTTCTAATCTGGTTGTTAATACAACGGCTGATTTTAAATCTTCTCTTCGATATTCTATTTCGCCAGGAATGATACTCACTTCACAAAAAAATGATAATGGTCTTGTTGTACCGTCTGGTAAAAATATTAATTGCTTTTTAATATTGTCTAAATCATTTGTTTTGTAATCTGTAAATCTTAATAACACTCTACGCATTTGTTCGCCATCTTGTAATTGACCTAATTGCAAACCGCCCGTCATGGCAGCTTGAGCGGTTGATGGCACGGGCATATTAGCGTTTAAGCCTAAAGGAATACCTCCAGTGTAGGCTGTCAATTGTGTTTGAAAATCAATTAATGAAATTTTATATAAACTTAATTTTTCTTGATTAGGTGTAAAAACAAGAGAAGGCCCTGTAGTTACTAAGCCGTTATTGATATCAACAATACCGGGTATTTGTTGTAAAAGTGAATCGGCTTGCTTGGCATATATTTTTAATAATTTATAATCATCTCCATATATTTTTATTTGTATGGGAGAAGGCGTACTCATCAAATCTCCTAGTAAATCGGAGATTCTTTGTCCGAATGAAATTTCTTCCATCGTAGTAACGCTTGCTTCAATTTCTTTTCGCAACTCATTAATAACTTCTTCTGTTGTTTTAGTTCTATCTTTTTTTAACTGAATAGAGTAATCACCAATATTTGGAGGATCGGCTCTAAAGGCCATGTGCGTGCCTGTTCGGCGAGAATAGGATTCTACATCGGGATGCTTAATAACTATTTTCTCAATTTCTTTACACATTTTATCTGTTTCTTCAATTGAAGTTCCAGCAGGAGAAATATAATCTAATACAATACTTCCTTCATCTAAATCTGGTAAAAAACCTGTTTGTAATTTGCCAGATGCCCAAAATGCTGATATACCAAGGATTAAAACTAATAAGATAGCAATGATTGGTTTTTTGAAAAACCACGTAAGCCATCTCAATTTGTGCATTGCTTTTTCTGCACTATGATCTTTCGGTTTTAAACTATGTTTATAACCAATCATTAAATGCAAAACAGGTAATAATAACCATGTTACCAAAAATGATGTAATCATAGTAATTTGCATCGTGTCGGATAATTCTTTAAAAAAACTACCAGCTAATCCACTCATTAATCTAAAAGGAAAATGAATAACAATGGTTGCTAATGATGAACCTATCATTGCTGGAAATAAATCTTTGATTGCTTCTTTTACAACAGTGTATTTATCTTTTTCAGGATGATCTTCGTGTCCGCGATAAATTTGTTCGATAATCACAATCGCATCATCTATGATAAGCCCTATAGACGCGGCTATTGCTCCAAGCGACATAATGTTTATCGTTATGCCTACTAAATATAAAATCAATAATGTAAACGCTAATGTAATTGGTATAGTAATCATTACTACCAAACTTGCTCTCCATGAACGAAGAAATAAAATCATTACTATGATTGCTAAAAACAATCCTTCATAAATAGTTTTGATAACGCTATGAATACTATCTCCAACAAAAGCACTTTGATTGTAATAAGGTTTTAATACATATCCTTTGGGTAATATTTTTTTTGCTTCAGCTAATTTCTCATTAACGTCTTTAGAAAAATCAATTAAATTAATATCAGGTTGCTTCACTAAATCAACTAATACAGCATTATTGCCATTGGCATTGATAATTAAAAATTCTTGTTGTTCTTGTATTTCTACTTTAGCAACTTCTTTTAATTTTACTATTCTGCTTCCATCATTTTTTACAATAATATCTTCTAATGCATCTATATCATTTACGCGCGTATCCGTGATAGATAAGTACAAACGACGATAATCATTCAAATATCCATTTGATAAAACAAAATTATTATTATTAAATATGTTAATTAATGAGTTCGGACTTAAACCTAAAGAAGATAATTTAATAGGATCGGGAATAACCACAAAATCTTTTGCTTTGCCACCACGAACAACAACATTAGAAATACCTTTTACTTGTGAAAAAATAGGACGAAGCAATAAATTAGCAACATCTCGTGTGGCAACTTGACTATGTGTTGGGCCTTCTAAAGTCAATCCATATACAGGAAACAATGATTGATTCATTGCTTCTATAGAGAGATTTACACCTGGCGGTAAATAATTTTTAATTTCATTAATACGACTTTCAATTTGTGTTTTTTGAGCATAGGTATCTAAGCCCCATTCAAAATATACATCAATGGTTGATGTTCCTCTACCAGTACTACTTCTTACAATAGTTACTCCTTTCACGCGTTTCACGGCACTTTCCAAGGGTTTTGTAATTGTAATCATCATTCGATCAACTGGTATTTGACCAGCGTCAACTAATATGGTGATACGAGGAAATAAAACTTCAGGAAACAAATTGGTTTGCATTCGGGTATAAGAAAACCCACCTGCAATTAATAACAGGATGCCAATAAAAATAATTGGTTTCGCAAAAATTTGAAAATAGTTTTTAGAATTTAACATGATCTTATTTAATAATCTTTACTGAAGCAGTATCTGTTAAACCATAATTTCCATTAATAATAATTCTGTCATTACTATTAAAATTTGGCGAATTAATTTCAATTTCAGTAGCATTTTTATTGCCAATAATAACAGGTACTTTAACTGCGGTAGAGTCATTAATTAATTTCATTACCCAAAATTCTTGCATCATTTCGTCGCTTAAAACACAAGGCTTCGAAACAATTTGTTTATTTCCTTTGATGTTTTTAATAACTTGAATTTTTACAATTAAATTTTCGGGTAAAAAAAGCGACTCCTTACTTTTTGCTAATATAGTTTGTGTTTGAGCCAAGCTGTTCATAGTAGTTAAAGGTGTTGTAATAATTGCTGCATGCACTGAATTATCAGGCAACGTTATTGTGCAAGGATTTCCTACTTTTGTAAATTGGGTAAATTCGTATGGCACATTTACTTGAAATGCTAAATCATTACTCTCGGCAATAGTACATAATTGTGTGCCCTCTAAAATATAATCGCCTGTTTGTTGTTTATCAAACGTGCTAATAATACCAGAGCCAGGAGCGTATATTTTTATGATTCCTATATTAGTTATTGAGGTATCAGCATTAAAAGATTGTTTGCCTAAAGCCTTACTTTCTTTTGTTTGTAATTCATATAACACTTGCCCCTTTGTTACTTTGTCGCCTAAGTGTATGTTCACTTTAGTAATAAATGCTGGTATTTCAGCGGTAAGCACATTTCGGTTCAAATAAATAGTTGTAGCAGATAATAAAAGATTATCATCAATCTCACCGATACGAATAGTTGAAATCTGTACAGGTGATTTTGGAGCAACACTTGTTTCTTCTTCTGCTGGCTTAGTTTTACAGGATACTAAAAAAGTCGAAAGCAAAAGGATACATAAATAATTTTTCATAGTTACCAATTCCAATAGTTGTATGTGTTAATTAATAATTGTTTGTTAGCTTGCATTAAAACATAATCTCGTTGCAAAGCCGCTAAATTCTTGATAGTTGTAATATAAGCCACAA
>JANYGR010000245.1 GCA_025359355.1 Bacteroidota bacterium
GAAAAAATTACAAAAAGCTTTTAATAATGGAAAACGAAATCATCAATAAAGTGGCTAATAGTGGCATCGTTACTATTGATTTGGAAGAATATTATCCAAAAGGCGAGCGCGTATTATTTGATTTAAAACCATTATTATTTCAGGAATTAATATTGAAAGAAAAAGATTTTAGAGAATTTATTAAACAACATGATTGGGCTCTGTATCAAAACAAATACGTTGCCATTATTTGCACGGCTGATGCCGTTGTTCCTACTTGGGCCTACATGCTGGTAAGTATTGCTTTGCAGCCTTATGCAAAACAAGTAGTCTTTGGTAATTTACAAACACTCGAAACTATTTTATTTGATCAGGTATTAAACCAAATAAATTATAATGATTATACCGACAAGCGCGTGGTTATAAAAGGTTGTGGAAATTTACCTGTACCTATGCACGCCTATGTTTTATTAGCTAATGAGCTAAAGCCATTTGCTAAATCCATTATGTATGGCGAACCCTGTAGTACAGTTCCTTTATACAAAGCCCCTCTTAACAAATAATATATTTACCATCCTATTAATTGAAATTAATACTTACATATTTTTTAACGATACTCTTCATTACCTTATCCATGCTTGTTAATGGGCAAACTAATGAGGGAAAGGCGCTCAGGGGTAATCGAAGAAATCTTACTGTAAAAACACGTATTGGCATATCTCCTGTAATTGGAATATACTCCCCAAATAAACATATTGCAACAGGTACACGACAAAAAATGGCCTTTTGTTTTTCAATCAAAGAAGAAATAACGTTAAGTAAACGTCATCGCGATTTTTTATGGATAGGTGCTGAATATATGTTTCATGGTGTAAACTTTAAATCATACTATTTTTATGCAGATAGTTTACAGCTTTATACTTCGGATAGAGAACGATTTACGTACGATATAACCATGCATGAGATTGATTTCCCTATACAATTAAAACATTCATTCACTAACGAAACAAATAGCCTGTCTTCATTTTATATATTTGGAGGGTATTGTTATCGATGGCTACTAGCTAGTCATTTAACAGTTAGCGAAAATGGTAACGAAATGATTAATCAATCAGAAAAATTAACCTTTAAAAATCCAGCATTTAGCTCAAGCAACAGCTCCTTTTTAAATTTAGGCATTGGTATTCAAAAAAATAATCTTAAAAAAAAGAGAGCCGTTTTTGCCGAACTGCAATTTAAATACGCCTTATCCCCTTTACAATTTTCTGAATCTTTTACTCCCTCAAGTATGTATTTTAACGGACATTTTATTTATATTACAGTTGGATTTAAAATATAATCCCATATAATTTAAAAATGAACATAGCAAATTATTGGAATAGCATTGTAACAGCGGGTGTTAACGAAGAACAAACGCTTGCTTATTCAGATAAACTCCAAGCAAGAAATAGATTATCATTTTTTTGTATTGTTTTTTCGCTTTTATATGTCACTTACTTTTTATTAAATGGACTATTTATTCCATTTTTAGCCATCACCTTAGGCATTATTTTATTTACAGCGTCTATCCTTCTTAATCATTTCAAAAAGTATACACTTTCAAGTTTATTAATATTATTTAATACCAACTATTGTGTATTGTTTTTTTCAATCTATTTAGGATTTGGGTCGGGTATTCATCTTTATCTTTTTACGTCTCCATTAATTGTTCTCACTTTATTCGACACCAAAAAAATAGGCTTCATTATCGGTGCTATGATGAGCTATGTTATTAATTTTATTATTTTACTTCTTATAGAAAAAACATTTAAAATAGATTTTTTAATATTAAATGGTTTAGAGAAAGATTTCTTTTATGTAATTAATTTTATTTTTAGTAGCTTTATATTAATGTCACTTGCTTTATATTTTTTATATAATAACAACAAAGTGAATCAATTATTATTACAGACAAATAAACAATTAGTATTTCAACAAGAACTTCTTAAAAAAGAAAATACAATCAGGAAAATAGCCGAAGAACAAGCTTTATCCTCGTTAAATCATCGTGAAATTTTATTATCGGAAATACACCATCGCGTTAAAAACAACTTAGCCATTGTGACCGCATTAATAGAACTTCAAACATTTTATATAGAAGATCATAAGACCGTCCAAATATTGAAAGAAAGTCAACATCGCATTAAATCTATCGCTTTACTTCACGAAAAACTCTATGAAAATAAATCATTAAAAAACGTTGATATATCTTCCTATACAAACGAATTGATTAATTTTATTAAACACTCTTTATCCAATAAAGACAAAATAATAAATATCCATAGCAACATTGAGAAAATAAATTTAGAAATGGAACGAGCAATGCCTTTCGGATTATTATTAAATGAATTGATAACAAACTCCTATAAACACGCTTTCTCTAAGAAAGATGCAGGAAACATTTGGCTGTC
>JANYGR010000304.1 GCA_025359355.1 Bacteroidota bacterium
AAATTAGCCCCGAAATTTAAACCTCTTTATCATGGAAGTAAAAGATATCAAAGATTCTAGCTTAGCTCAAAATCCAGTAATTGGACAAATGTTACAATACAATCACGAACAAATTTTATTTTGTAACGATAATGCAACTGGTTTAAAAGCCATTATTGCCATTCATAATACCGTTCTTGGTCCATCGTTAGGTGGAACACGTATGTGGAATTATAATAACGAAATGGAAGCATTAACTGATGTGTTGCGTTTATCGCGCGGTATGACTTACAAATCTTCTGTAGCTGGTTTAAATTTGGGTGGTGGAAAAGCAGTTATCATCGGTGATTCTAAAAAAATAAAATCAGAAGCGTTATTACGTCGTTTCGGTAAGTTTGTTAATAGCTTAGGTGGTAAATATATTACAGCCGAAGATGTAGCAATGAGTAGTCGCGACATGGAAATCATAAAAATGGAAACGGACTATGTAAGCGGATTACCTGTAAACATGGGTGGTAGCGGAGATCCTTCTCCAGTGACTGCTTACGGTGTTTATGTGAGTATGAAAGCGAGTGCTAAAGAAGCTTTTGGAACAGATAGTTTATCAGGTAAAAAAATATTAGTGCAAGGCATTGGTAACGTGGGAATGCACTTGGTAGAGCATTTAACAAAGGAAGGCGCTAAAGTTTATATTTATGATATTAGCGAAGAACGCATTAAATATGCCGTTGATACATATAAAGCAGAGTTAGTTTCGGCTGATAAAATGTTTGATTTGGATATTGATATTTATGCTCCCTGCGCTTTAGGAGCGACGATTAACGATGATACATTATCTAAATTAAAATGTAAAGTCATTTGCGGAGCTGCTAATAATCAATTAGCAGATGAAAAAAAACATGGTGAATTAGTTTTATTAAAAGGTATTTTATATGCTCCTGATTTTGTTGTAAATGCTGGAGGAATTATCAATGTATTTTATGAATTAGAAGGCTATAACAGAGAACGCGCTATGGCTCATGCCGAAAAAATTTATGATACTACTTGGAATATTATTCAAACAGCAAAAGCACAAAACATACCTACATACGCGGCTGCCAATAAAATAGCCGAACAACGTATCGAAAGTATAGCACGCATTAATGCCGTGTTATAAGATTACAGATTAAACAGATTAAAAATTCACGCTCTAAAAACTAACAACCAAAAAAATCGTTCTTTATGCTAAACAGACGCTACCTACGAATAAAAACAATGCAATCTTTGTATTCATTCTTTCAACAAGAAAATGCAGATGTAGTTGCTCACGAAAAAGATTTATTTAAAAGTTTAGATAAAATTTACGATTTGTATATTTACATATTGGTATTATTTACTGATATGCATCATGTAGCATTATTAGTTTCTGAAGAAAACAAAAATAAACGCTTGCCTACAAAGGAAGATTTAGAGCCAAACTTACGCTTTATTGAAAATAGTTTATTGGTTCGTTTAACTAATAACGATGATTTAAAAAAAGAAGTATTAAATCGTAAAATTTCATGGCAAAGCGATTTTGATTTAGTTCGTAAGCTATATGCCGAATTAAAACAAACAGATTTGTATAAAGATTATATGTCTTCTACAACACCTTCTGCTAAAGAAGATAAGCAGTTTTTGATTTCCGTTGCAACAGATTTTTTATATCAGCACGATTTATTAAATCATTTATTTGAAGAGAAAAATTTGCATTGGGCAGACGACACTTTCGGTGCATTCTCAATGGTAGCACGTACTTTCGAGAGCTTTTCGGGCACTATTCAATTAACGCCTTTGTATAAAGATAAGGAAGATGATCAGCAATTTATTTCTACGCTATTTAGAAAAACGATAGCAGGTAATAAAGAATACGAAAAACTCATTGATGAAAAAACAAAAAACTGGGAATTAGAACGTATTGCATCTATGGATGTATTGCTTATGAAAATGGCCTTGGCAGAGTTTATGAATGTGAGTAATGTGCCTGTTAAAGTATCCTTAAACGAGTATATTGATATATCTAAGGAATATAGCACACCTAACAGTAAAACCTTTATTAATGG